>JADLKP010000250.1 GCA_016838945.1 Methanobrevibacter sp. | reverse complement strand
TATTTCATTATAATAATTTATTAATCATTTTGAAAAATAGGGGATTTAAAATGAGTAATCATAGCTATAATAAAAACAGTTTTTTAAAAGTAGTAAAAAGTATTATTAATTTCGTCTGGGAGTAATACTTTTGGGTATTAAGTTATGAAGAATTTTATGATTTAAAAAAAATTAGTTTTAAGAATTAGTTTTTATTCAATAATTCTAGGAACTTCTCTTTAGCCTCAGCAATTGTTAAAGGATAATCGTGGTTCATGTCAAATCCTTCTTTTTCGAGATCTTGGAAAAGTTCTGTAACGATAGGCACTTCTAAGTTAGCCTGATCAAGAATTTCAGGCTGTGCAAAAATCTCTTTAGGAGTTCCTTCTGCAATCAATAAACCGTCAACTAAAACAAAAACCTTTTTTGCATAATTTGGAACCAAGTCAACTTCGTGGGTTGAAATGATGATTGTAATTCCTTCTTCATTAAGTTCCTTTAATAATTTACTTAAACCTCTTACACCTTGAGGGTCTAATCCTGCGGTAGGTTCATCCAAAACCATGATTTCTGGTTGCATTGCAAGAATTCCTGCAATAGCCACTCTTTTCTTTTGGCCTCCACTTAAATGGTGCGGTGCCTTTTTCTCGAAACCGCTCATTCCTACACGAGCCAAGCTTTCAGTAACTCTTTTTTGAACCTCTTCCATAGGTAACTTTAAGTTTAAAGGTCCAAATGCAACGTCCTCTTCTACAGTAGGTGCAAATATCTGGTCATCTGGGTTCTGGAATACGATTCCCACTTTTTGTCTAAATTTAAGCAAGGACTTTTTATCATATTTCAACTCTTCGCCATCGATGAACACTTTTCCTTCATCAGGTTCGTAGATACCATTCAAATGAAGGAACAAAGTAGATTTTCCAGCACCATTTTTACCTAAAAGAGCAACCATTTCTCCCTTTTCAACTTTTAAGCTAACTCCTTTAAGTGCTTGATAATCTTTAGTATAAGAATATTTAATATTTTGTACTTCTAACATTTTATTCCTCCTTTGGTGGTACATAAACTGGAAGTTCTCCGTTATAGCCTCTTGCATCTAAACTATGTTGTAATGTTTCACTTTTATCTAATGATCTTAAAAATATATTACTGATAAGGTCTGCTAAGCATTTCATGGAATTCATGTATGAATTGTATCCCATTCTTGTTTTCTGTGCTTTCTGCATTGTATCGATTTCATTTAAGAATATGAATATTGTATTATACATTAAAAGGCCGATTTCTGTAATGATCTTAGGGACTTTCATGGTATCCAAACAATGGAAGATCTTTGCAATAGGTGTTGTCAATGCAAGGAAACCTAATAATGGGAAACATCCTAAAACTCTAAAGAATGTATAGAGCCCATAATGCCATGAGTCATCAGTAACTACAATGCCGAAAATTCCGGTTTCATAAATCACTTCTCCATTTCCAAAGAAGAATATTAGGAATAAACATGTTATTACAAGAAATGCCATAGGTATTGTTAAAAACTTTAAATAGGATTTTAAGCTGATTTTTGCTACTCCCAGTATTATGATTGAGAATAAAATGAAAATAAAGACATCAAAATATAGATTATCCAATGCTAAAGTAACTATCAATAAGATTATTGTTAAAAACAACTTGAAATACGGGTTTATTTCTGTTAATTCATTATTGTGAGCAATATAATCCATATCAAATTTCATAAAATCACTAAAAATTCGTTTAATGTTTAAAAATTTTTAAAATTTTTATCTTTTAAAAAATCTTTTAAAAAAAAAGAAAATGGATAAAGAAGATTATTCTTCTTTACCTTGTCCTCTCCAATAACCGAAGAAGTAACCAATAATGATTGCTCCAATAGCTGCTTGAAGAGCGAATAATAAACTTTCTATTTCACCACTTGGTGGTTCCCAAATTGATGAAAACCATGGTTCAAAGTTAGATGCTTCAATTTGTTCACTTGCTGCATCGTCAGAACCGCCGAAGTATCCATCATCTTCCCCATGACCATTATACATTGCTAATGGTGCAATGAAAATGATTGCACAGATTACTGCTAAAATAATTAATGTTGAAGTTTTCATGTTTAATCACCTTATGCTTCATTAGGTGCTAATGCGCCTAATTTGTCTAATAATTTTGGTTTGTAAGCTTTTAATCTGTCCCATATGATTACGGTTAAGATACCTTCACCAATAGCTAATGGTACTTGGGTAACTGCAAAGATAGTTAAGAAAGCAGTTAATGCTGCACCGAAAGTAGGAGCAGGGAATGCGAAAGCTAATTGGAATGAAGTAGCTACGTAAGTTAATAAGTCACCTAAGAATGCTGCAAAGAAAATAGCAATAGTGGATGAGATATTAGCTTTAGTTAAACCTTTGTATACAAGCCAAGCAATGAATGGGCCTACAATACCCATTGAGAAAATGTTTGCACCTAAAGTGGTCAATCCACCGTGTGCGAGTAATAAAGCTTGGAAAATAAGTACAATAGTTGCGAGTACAGCAGTTACAGCAGGACCGAATAATGCTGCACCTAATCCGTTACCACAAGGGTGAGAACAACTTCCAGTAACAGATGGTAATTTTAAAGATGATAAGATGAACATGAATGCTCCACTTACAGCGAGTAAAGCTTTGGATTCAGGGGTTTCATCTACGATTTTTTTGATTTGATAGATACCAAATGCAACGATGATGAATGATATGATGAACCATACAATACACCATGTTAATGGTAAATATCCTTCCATAATATGCATAAATAATTTCCTCCAAATTAATATCAATATAATTGATAAACTTAAAAAATTAAAAATTAACCTTATTTTAATTTTATTAAAGTTATATTGATAAGGTAATTTTTATTCTTTATTATATATAAATCT
>JADLKP010000249.1 GCA_016838945.1 Methanobrevibacter sp. | reverse complement strand
AATAAAATAAAATAAAATAAAATAAAATAAAAATGGAATTAAAATAGAAATAAAAAAATTAAAAAGAATAAATCCATTTTACATTAATTATAAAATTATTCATCTTTTTCAAAATCCGGTTTGTAATATTCCATCGGATTCATGATTACAACATCCACATTAGGATGAAGCTGATTTACAAAATTTGAGAATATTGCAGGATTCTGCTCTATAACTGGAAAAGTGTTGTAATGCATTGGAATAACAACCTTTGGAGCTATCCACATAGCTGCCAAAGCACCTTCAAATGGACCCATAGTGAACTTGTCCCCGATTGGAACCATTGCAATGTCTGGCTTATAGATTTTTCCTATGACATTTTCCATATCTGAAAATAGTCCAGTGTCTCCTGCGTGGAATACTTTGGTTCCATCTGGGAAAGTGAATAGGAAACTTCCAGGGTCTCCTGCAGGACGAACTTCATCAGTAAAATCAATGGAAGAGGAGTGTCTTGCATCCAACATTGTTATCTTGATTCCTTGAATGAAAACGGAACCTCCAGTGTTCATGCTAACACATTCAAAACCTTGTTCTCCCAAAAACAGTGAAATTTCATGATTTGCTACAATAGTTGCATTGGTATTGTTAGCTATTTCCATAGCATCTCCAAAGTGGTCTGAGTGACCATGGGTAATGCAGATTATGTTTGCATCCAATTCCTCTACAGGAAGCGGGCATGCAGGATTATTGCTAATAAATGGATCAACTAAAATTTTTACTCCTTCATCACTAATCAATTCAAATGCAGAATGGCCTAAATATCTCATTTCCATAATTTCACCTTTCAAATATTAATTAAGATTTTTCTATCAGTTATTTTCAACTATTGCATTAATATCCAAATCCTTAGCTATTTTCCAAGATGATTCAAACAGTTCCTTAATGTTTTCTACAGATTCCACATCATCATAAACTGCACCATATTCGAAATCTTCCTCATCCAAACTGTTGGATATGATCAATGCATGGGAAGTGTCTCCAATTAAGTTAAATGAATCTACAGAAGCCAATGTCTTTATTTCAACTCCTTTTTTAATAAGGGAACTCAATAAGAGAACATATGAAATGTCTTCCAAATCAAATTCCTGAATAATTATTCTGGTTTTGATTTTTGAAATGCTTGACAAGAACCTATCACCCATATCCTTGATTGTAGGTGCTTCCAATAGAATCTCCTCTTTTGAATGATTTGCAACCTCTTCAAAAGCCTCTTGGGAAGTTAAGATTCCTTTCTCACAGATTACGTAACTGTTCAATAATTTTGGAATAGGCAATGATTCAGGGTCATTAGGGTCTATTGTAATGGTTTCCTCAGGAGTGCCAGTTAATTCTGAAATGTCCGGAACATCTCCTAAGTCAGATACTGTAGTCTTTGGAACTGCTCTTGGAATCTCTTCAACATTAGCTGCAGGTTTAGGAATTTCCTTAGGCTTTGCCTTAGGCTTAGGATGAGCAAGAACTTCAGATTTCCTATGAGGTCTGCTTAAATAAGATCCCACTTCCCTCTTGGAAGCTATTGGATTTGTGGAAGCAATTGATGTTGGTCTTGGCAAGTCTTCTGCTGAAGGAGCAATATACTCCAAATCATCATTTTCTCCAGCAGCACCAAATGCAGCATAATCCACATCATCATATCCACCTAAATCCCCATCAGTTATGCCATGTTCTTCCTTATACTCCTCATCAGCATAGATAGGAGTGATTACCCCATCATCTTCCCCTTCATCATAGATTACATTATTGTAAAGGGTGTTTTGAGATTGGGATAAGTTGTAGATAGGCTCTTCCAATGCCTCATCCAAGTCAATCTCATCAATAGGCAAAATGATTTCCTCATCAATGGTTTTAGGAATCAGGCTGTAGCTTTCATCAGACACTTCATTATCGTAAACTGTTTCAGCTTCGCCAACACTTGCCAAAGCCTTGGATATCTCATTTGACCTTTTAGGAGTGTCAGCCAAATTAATTGTTTGGCCAGATTTCTTCCTAGGTCTGCGAGTAACTTTCATAGGTTTTTCATAATTAGGTGTAAAGTAAAAGGTATCAGGGTTAGATTCCTCTTGGTTTTCTTCCAAGTAGCCATAGCTTCTTCTTTTTGGCTTGTTGGATTTTCTAATGGATGGGAGTTTGAATTTAGGTTTTTCCTCTTTTACTGGTTTGGTCTTAAGGACCTGTTTGCTTTCATCAATCGGAGCATCATATTTTATTTTAGATTCTTTAGGAGCAGTGCTGCTTAAGAATTCATCAAGAGTTCTGCTGGATTCATCTAAACTAGATGAACTGTCGCCATTAGATTTCAAAACGGATTTTGAATTATTGCTATTGCTTCCATCTAATTTGGCGTTGACTAAATCTTCAACCTCTTTAGCACTTTCCTTTACACGGGAAAGAGGGTCATTTGATCTTTGATTTAATCTGGACCTTGAATTCCTCCTATGATTATTTGAATTCAATAGTCTTAAAACAAATACTGAAAGCAATTTGTATAATCCAAATATGGTGATTAAGACACCTATAATCAAGATCAAATCTATCAGCCGATAGACTATGCTTCCATAAACAAGAACTAAACCAATGACGGTTAATAAAATACCAGTAAATATATCTAACGAATCTGCCACGGATACCCACCTAAAATATATAATTTAATGATTATGATAATTTTCAATTTCTAAAAATACTTTAAAAGTTCCTAATATTTTAAATTATTAAAAAAATCTTTTTTAAATTCTTAGATTTCATTTAATCCTTAAAAAAATTTAAAATATAGTTGATTAAAGGATATTATTAAAAAATTATCCATAATTAATATTTATTTTTATTATTAATCATTTATATAATTTTGTTTTTGCATATTAGAAAAAAG
>JADLKP010000248.1 GCA_016838945.1 Methanobrevibacter sp. | reverse complement strand
ATCTGCTGATTTCCTTGTTTACTTCAATGTACTTGCTAACGGTACTTTAGTAAACAATGTATCTGCTACTTCCAATTTAACCAATGAAACTAACAATACCAATAATACTACTGCTTACTTGCCTAATATGACTGTACAGAAAATCACTATCGATGATGTGGTTTATGTTGGCAATATCACAAGCTTTAAAATCGTAGTTACCAACACTGGTGACTGCAACTTGTCTGAAGTTGTTGTTACTGATGTTGACTACAGCGAAGGCTTAGAATATGCTAATAAATATGATAACAGTTCTAGATTATGGACTTATGATGGCAATGGTCATTGGACTTTAGTTGGCGACCTCGGTGTTGGAGAATCTGCTGAATTTACAGTTTACTTCAAAGTGCTTGCAAATGGTACTTTAGTAAACAACGTAAGCGCTACTTCCAATTTAACCAATGAAACCAACAATACCAATAACACTACTGCTTACAAACCTAACATGACTGTTCAAAAAATCACTATCGATGAGATCGTATACGTCGGTAACACTACCAGCTTTAAAATCGTAGTTACCAACACTGGTGACTGCAGTTTATCTGATGTTGTTGTTACTGATGTTGATTACAGTGAAGGTTTAGTATATGCTAACAGGTATGATAACGGTAGTCGTGAATGGACTTATGATAACGGTAAATGGACTTTAGTCGGTGAGCTTGGTGTTGGAGAATCTGCTGATTTCACTGTTTACTTCAATGTAACCTTAAACGGTACTTTAGTAAACAATGTTACTGCTACTTCCAATTTAACCAACGAAACCAATAACACTAACAACACTACCGCATACGCTCCTAACATGACAGTTGAAAAGGTAACACTTGATAAGGAAGTTTATGTCGGAAATACTACTAGATTTACTATTGTAGTTGAAAACACAGGGGACTGTGTATTAGATAAGGTTTATGTTGTTGATACTGATTATGATCATTCAGCATTGCAATATCTTAGATACGAAAATGGTAGTCGTAACTGGAATTATGATGATAATGGCAATTGGACCTTAATCGGTACTCTTGCTGTAGGCGAAAAAGCTAACTTTACAGTATGGTTTGAAGTATTAACCAATGGTACTTTTGTAAACAATGTTACCGCGGGTTCAAATTTAACCAACGAAACAAACAATACCAACAATACCACTGGTATGCCTATTTGTGATTTAGCTATAACCAAAATTGTTAACACTACACATTGTTATGTAGATGACTTGGTAGAATGGAATATCACTGTTGTCAATCACGGCCCAAGCACTGCTTTAGACGTTATTGTAAAAGATGTTTTACCTGAAGGTCTTAAATTAGTGGATGTAAGAGGCGGAACTTATAATAATGATACCCATGAATGGATCATCGGCACTTTAGACAAGGATCAATCTGTATCCATTGTCTTAGTTACCCAAGTTCTCATTAATGGAACTATCAGAAACAATGCTTCCGTAAATACAACTATTAATGAAACTAACTATACAAATAATAACGCAACCAATGTAACTGAAGCTGAATACATTTGTGATTTAGTCATTACAAAAGCAGTCAATTGCACAAGCTGTTATGTTTCAGATGTTGTGGAATGGAACATTACAGTTGTAAATGTCGGTCCGCATAACGCAACTAATGTCATTGTAAAAGATATCCTTCCAGAAGGAATGGAATTAATTAGTTATAGAGTTAGTGTTGGTAATTTTAATGAGGTTATTAGTGAGTGGTCTATTGGTACTTTAGAAAAGGATACTCCGGTATCTCTTGTCTTAGTTACTAAAGTCCTTATTAATGGTACTTTTGTTAATATTGCTACTGTTAATACTACTACTCCAGAATCAGATTATACAAATAATGAAGCAAATAACACTACAAGAGCTGATCCGATTTGTGATTTAGTCATAATAAAGGTTGTTGATTCTAAGAAAGTTTATTTAGGTGAAATAGTCTCATGGACTATAAAGATTACTAATAACGGCCCAAGTGAAGCTTTAGATGTTAAAGTTGAAGATATTTTACCTGATGGCCTTGTATTGCTTAGTTACAAAGCATCCAAAGGTAAATATGTAGATGGTGTATGGACTGTTGGCACATTAGCTAACGGCGCTAGCGAAACCATTACTTTAAAAACTAACACTTCCGGTGTAGGAAACATTACAAACCCTGCTTCTGTAAATACTACTACTCATGAGTCTAATTATACTAATAATAATGACAATGACACTACAGAAGTTCTTCCTTACGTCGATTTAGTATTAATCAAATCATCTGATAAACCTAAGTATAATGTGAATGATACAATGCATTGGATTATAAAAGTCGTTAATAGAGGACCTTGTGATGCAATTGATGCTTACGTACTCGATGTATTGCCTTCAAGTACTGAATTTGTAAGTTACACTTCATCTAAAGGATCTTTCGATGCGGCTCTAGGTGTTTGGTCAATCGGTGACTTAGCGAATGGTGAAGAAGCTGTTTTAGACATAATTTGTAAAGCACTTTCCGCTGGAAACTTTACAAACAATGCTACCGTAAACAACTCTGTTTACGATGTTAACACTTCAAATAACTATGATAACGCTACTATTGAGGTTGTCCAAGAGGACGAACCTGTCCCTGAACCGCCTGAACCTACTCCAGATGAGCCAGTTCCACCTAAACATGTTCCAAACATTAGTTTGAAAACAGGTAATCCATTAGTGGTTCTTTTAATCGCTTTAATGGCTATGTGTGGAAGCTTTGCTCTAAGATGCAGGAAAGAATAATCAAAATACAATATAATAACTAGATTTTTTCTAGTTATTTTTTTATTTTTTTTATTTTTTTTGAGGCTGTAAAATTTTATCGGCTTATTTTATTTTTTAGATGATTTTTTGTCCAATTTTGCATTTGGTAGTCTAAA
>JADLKP010000247.1 GCA_016838945.1 Methanobrevibacter sp. | reverse complement strand
CGTTCATACCGCAAGAAAAGGGTTACAGCTTAAAGTTGTAGCTCTTTTTTTTTGGAAATTACCCATTGAAGTGTTATCATAGTGTAAAACTATTTTTGAAGCACTACTGTCACTGGAATTGCCAACTTATTTGAGACAAAAAATTAAGCGACATTTTTAATTAATTGTTTTTTAATATTATACAGTTCCCAAAATTCATCAATCGTCAAATTACCCAATGCTGAGAATCTTCTTTTATGATTATACCAGAATTCAATATATTCAAATACATCCAAGCGCATCTGCTCTCTTGCTTTAAGCTTGGTTCCATAAATCAACTCGGTTTTGAAAGATTTAAAGAAACTTTCAGCCACTGCGTTATCCCAACAGTTGCCTTTCCCGCTCATGCTTTGCTCTACCTTGTAGTACTGCAACAAATTAACGGTCTGTTTGCATGCATATTGAATGCCTTGTCGTAATGTGTTCTTTGTTTTCTCATACCTTGACAAATGTAAGCTTTTTATGCTTAACTTTTTGTCCCAGCAAAGTTAGTAACTCCAATATTCTTATGTAACTTTGTTGAAACAAACTAGTATTTATGATGAAATACCCATTGAAGATCCACGTTATAATATTGTCGGATATGGAATAAGGGAGGATTTAAATAGAATAGAAGTAAAACTGAGAGATTTCAATGATACGTCAATCAAAAAATTTCAAAATACAATCAGTGATTCAAAAATGGTAATTTTTACGAAAGGTGAAGATATTAGTATAGAACAAGGAATCTCCTTAAATCCTGGAGCGACTGTAAGAAATGCAAGAGGGGCTAATTCGACTGCTGGTTTTAGAGTTATGTACAATGGAAAAATGTGCATTACAGTTGCAGGCCATACTGTTTATAAAAATGAATATATGTATGTAGGATCAAATTATTTGGGTACATGCTTAGAGAGCAATTTTGGGAATAGAGTTGATGCTGCAATTGTAGAGGTAAGTACATTATATACTCCTACTAATGTTATTCACTGTACCGGACAATCTCTATCAACTTCTACAAGAGTGATACCCATCGGAGGAAGTGTAAACCTTTGCGGGCAAGCTACTGGACATCATAGTGGAACAGTGATTATTGCAAGTTATACAGGAACTGTAGAAGGTCAACCATTTACGGATATTGTTCAAGTTCAATATACGCAAAGTACCACCGGAGGTGACAGCGGAGGTCCCGTATATTCATATTCTTATCCATATTATTACACAGTAGGCACACACATAGGAAGTAGTCCCACTTATGCTTATTATACTAAATTCAGTAATATACAAAATTTATATGGAGTTACCCGTTATTAGGTCTGGGAAATATATAAAAATATCTTATGGGATATGCTGTCTATTATGTATGCTGTTTATAGTATTAAGCTGCAAGCATAGATCCTACCATCAAACCGAAAAGGAAAAAATAACAGTACATGAAAATAATGAAAATCAAGCTGCAAAAAATCTTTTGAACGATAGTGATATTATAGAAGATTCAACCCTGTTTTTTATAAATTCATTAGATATTCGACTGGTATTAGAGGATTCTATTTTTACCGGAAGTCCTGAAAAGATAGATCTGAAAATAATTAATAATTCTGATTATATAGTTCTTACACGCAATGCTTACATAATCAAACACTTTGAATTTGGATTTTGGGCTCCATTACCAGAATTCGAAAAATTGATATGGACAGATGAAGGAATTGTAATCGAGCCTAAAACTGAAAGAATATTTGTTGCAGAACTTGATTTTCTTGGTTTAAATTTAGTTCAAGGAAGATATGGAATAGAAAAAGAAATATCTATTTTAGAGAAAGGGAAAAACTCTCAAATCGATAGTAATAACCCTATTGTAGGAAATCGTTCTCTTGAAACCGATTTTGTTATTAAATAACCCCTTGCCTCTTCTTAGTATAAAACATTCCTGGAAACTCATAATAAATAGAATTTTAGGAGTACAGGAGAACAGAAAATAATCTCAAATTGATTTACATTTATGATAAAAACATCTTAAATTTGTAGAACTATTAACGATAAGAGGACGTGCCATAAACCAATAAAAGATACTTTAGTACAAACAAATACGGGCGGAAGAAATTAGTCAGACCTGTTCGTTTTCTTCCCGCCAGTTTTGGATATTTATAGGAAATCCCCCTTTCGGCATATTGGCTGACGTCAGGATCAAGATATTTGTAGCTCATATGTCTCTTTTAGCCGTTCAAAGAAAACGGTAGAACTTATGAGGTTTTGTTTCCATTCCAGATAGAGTTGTATCAATGCAGGAGAGGGCTTAAACCCTTCGAACATACTAGAGCCGATTGCATTTGCCGTAGCTTCAAGTGATGCCAAATCGGGAAATTTAACCCCCATCAGGGTCAAATTCTTTCTGTCTATTTCCAGAGGATTATACATAATGATATATCTATACAATATTCAAAGATACAAATTTTAGGTGATTTATATTACAATAGTTCGTTATAAATCTCAAATTGATTTACATTTATTTATGATACAAACATGATGAATTTGTAGAACTATTGACTATAAGAGGGCGTGCCACAAACCAATAAAAGATACTTCAGTACGAACAAATACGGGCGGAAGAAATTAGTCGGACCTGTCCGTATTTCTTCCCGCCGGTTTTTGGATATTTATAGGAAATCTACTTTTCGGCTCATTGGCTGACAAAAACCTGTGTTGAGAGGCAATGTGCCGAAAGGAGAGAAAAATAGATTACTTAAACAGCCTTGTAAGCATCCAATTTATCAGCAAGAGCAAGCATATCCGTTTTGATTTTTTCATTTATAACACGGGCATAAATTTGAGTAGTTTTTAGATTTTTGGTAAGCACCCGAGTAACTACCTCTTGATTATTCCGGAGCATATGCACCCACGGATTTGATCTGATTATTCATTCC
>JADLKP010000246.1 GCA_016838945.1 Methanobrevibacter sp. | reverse complement strand
ATATTAATTTAGAATATCATTATAAATTAATTAAGAATTCAATTATAATAGCAATTTAGAATATCATTATAATATTAATTTAGAATTCAATTATAATAGCAATTTAAAAAATTTATCAAAATAAAATGATTTAAACAAATTATCATTAGGTGAACTTGATGGAAGAAGCATGTCGAATTATAATAGAGGATATCATAAATGGGAAAATAACTACTCGACGTGAGCTTGAAGTAGAAAAAAGGCAATTATGTAGAGATAGGAAATTAAAGAAATTTATGAGCAATTCTGTAATCTTGGAACATGCTAGCCTTGAAGAGAAGAAGATGGTTTCCAATCTATTAAGAAAGAAACCGACAAGGACCATCTCTGGAGTGGCAATAGTTGCAGTGATGTGTCATCCTCACCAATGCCCACATGGAAGATGCTATTACTGTCCTGAAAGTGATATTGCACCTCCAAGCTATACAGGAGAGGAACCTGCAGCACTTAGAGGCAGAATGTTTAAATTCCACCCATATGTTCAGTGCTACAATCGTCTAAAGCAATTGCATAAGGTAGGACACCCTATTGACAAGGTTGAACTCATCATTATGGGAGGAACATTCCCTTCAAAGGACATCTGCTATCAGGAATGGTTTGTTTCACAATGCCTGAAGGCAATGAGCGATTTTGGAGTGATACTTGAAAACATCAGAGAAATCGATGATGTCGAATCATTTACTAAAGAGGACCTTTTGAAATATCCTCCATACAGCAACAATGCCTTAAAGACATACCCTCCAAATGATTATGTCCTTATTGAGGATATTCAGAAAGTGAATGAAAGCTCTAAGGTAAGATGCATTGGAATGACCTTTGAGACACGTCCTGACTACTGCAAAGAGCCTCATGTCGATAAGATGATGAGCATGGGAGTGACCCGTGTTGAATTGGGAGTTCAGACCATCCATAATCATATCTATGAAAAGATCAAAAGAGGCCACACAGTTGAGGATGTCATTGAAGCAAATAGAATCTTAAGAGATTCCGGTGTAAAGGTAGCAATGCACATGATGCCGGGACTATTCCCTCTTGAAAGAGACGAACCAAGAGCAGAGCAATACCCAGAGAAAGATTTGGAAATGTTTAAAACCATCTTCACCAATGAAAACTTCAAACCGGACATGCTGAAGATTTATCCTTGCCTTGTAACTGACGGCAGTGAACTTCACGACTTATGGAAAGAGGGAAAATACAGACCATATAGCGATGAGGAAGCCGTTGACTTGATAGTCCAAATCAAAAAGATCCTGCCGAAATGGGTAAGGACCATGAGAATCCAAAGGGACATTCCTTCAACATTGATTGAAGATGGAGTGAAGAAATCAAACCTTGGTGAACTTGTTTATAACCGTCTTGAAGAGGAAAAGATCAATTGCCAATGCATCAGATGCAGAGAAATTGGGCATAAGAAGACCAATGAGGAATACACAATCGATGATTATAAACTCTTTGAAGAAGATTATATTGCTACAAATGGACAGGAACACTTCCTATCCATTGAAGACAAGAATGAGGAAAGCCTTGCCGGATTCTTAAGATTGAGAATGCCATCAAAGGAGGCCCATAGAGAAGAGATTGATGATAAGACAGCAATCGTCCGCGAATTGCATGTCTATGGAAACATGATCAAGATTGGCCATAAGGGAAATAATATCGGCCAGCACACAGGATTTGGTGAAAAGCTGTTGAAGCGTGCTGAAGAGATAAGTATTGACCAAAACAAAGAGGAACTTTTGATCATCAGCGGAATTGGAGCCAGAAACTATTACCGCAAATTCGGATATGAACGTAAAGGACCTTATATGGCTAAAAAATTAATATAATTAGTTTTCAACATTGTTTTATTAAAAAATATAAAAAATCAAAACAATCTAACAAGACAAAAGTATTATATAGTTTGAAGTTAAACTAACTATTATATACATATAAAACTAATATTGATTTAATGGATATTTAATTATAAATATCCACAAATCATTGTAAACTACTATAAATCATTGTAAAAATCAGATTTATTGGAGATAAAATTAATTAAATACAAAAATATGTTTATTGGAGATTATATCGTTTTAAAAATAGGGAGATGACTTAAATGATCAATAAAGCTGAAAAACTTGCACAAGCTATTGAATTTACCCATTTAGATAATACTGCAACAGTTGAGGAAATGAAAGCATTTTTCGATAAAGCTAAGGAATATCCTTTTTATTCAGTTGTAGTCTTACCACACTTCGTTAAATTAGCAAAAGAAGAATTAAAAGATACTGACATGAAAGTAGTGACTGTTGTAGACTTTCCATTAGGTGCAGGAAATACTGAAGGAAAAGTTGCTGAAGCTAAAGCTGCAATCGCAGATGGTGCAGATGAAATTGATATGATGGCAAATATTCCTTCAATTAAGCAACGCGACTTTGAATATGTGAAAAATGACATTGCAGCAGTAAAAGAGGCAATCGGTGACCATATTCTTAAAGTGATTATTGAAAACCCAGTCCTTAATGAAGATGAAATGGCTGGAGCTTCCAGAATGTGTGAAGAAGGAGGGGCAGATTATGTCAAGACCTCAAGTGGATTCAATGGAAAACAGCACTTCTATTCCTTGATGGAAAGCCTAAGAATCATGAAAAAGAATGCACCTCATCTTGAAATGAAGGCAGCTGGCGGAATTGACAACTACAAATTAGCAAATAATGTATTGGCTGCAGGGGTTACTAAAATCGGAACCTCTTCAGGACATATGATAATGGATCAACTTAACCATGTACTTGATAATCAAAAAACAGATTCAAATCAAAAAACAGGCCCAAGACTTATTTAAATAAATTTTAATAATTTATTTAAATTCTTTTTTTATTTCTTTTTTATTTCTTTTTTTCTTTTATTATTTTTAGTTTAATTTTATTTAACTTATTATAACTTATTTTAACTTATTTTAGGC
>JADLKP010000245.1 GCA_016838945.1 Methanobrevibacter sp. | reverse complement strand
TATATTTATTTTTTAAATTCTATTTTAATTATTTTATTTTACTCAAATTTATTTAGTCCTATTTTTATTCAATTTTAAACTTTTTTTCATTAAGTTTATATATATTTTAAATCAATATTTAAAGTGTAGATTGTTTTACAGTGTTTTAATTGAAATTTTTAATTGATTATTATGGCGAGATATAAACGTGTAGCAGTTGGGGGAACTTTTGATAAATTCCATTATGGTCATAGAAGCCTGATTGAAAAGGCATTTGAAATTGGGGAAAGCGTTGAAATAGGAGTCACTTCCAATGTTTTTGCAGGTCAAAAAGAGGGGGATATTGACTCTTGCAATGTTCGTATGAGTAATTTGAATGAATTTTTATTCACGAAACATAATAATTTCCATATTTCCCGTTTGGATGATCCTTATGGGCCAACCATTCATGATGAAAATTATGATGCTATTGTAGTTAGTGAAGAAACAGAACCTACTGCTATTAAAATTAATGAAATTAGAGTTAGCAAAGGCATGAAACCCTTAGATATTGTTGTAGTTAGTTTTGTTTTGGCAGATGATGGCATACCGATTTCCTCTACCCGTATACGCCAAGGAAAAATCAATCAGAAAGGGGAATTAATTTAATTGTCTTATTTTTTAAATTTTTTTAAATTTTTATATTCTTTTTTTCATTTAATTATTATTTTATTCAATTTTATTCATAAATTATGATTTTCATTATTTTCTTCAATTTATAATTTTTTTCATATTTTAAAAAAATTTTATTTTTTTGCATGCTTTCAATATAGTTTTTTTAAATTTAAACCATTAATTTTTATTTTCTTTGAATTTTAAAAAATTTGAATTGAATTTTTTATAAAATCATGAAAATTTCAATAAATTTTTAGGTATTCCTTAAAATTAAATCGTTATGTTTATATATTCATGTCGATAAAATTAATATTAAATATATTAAAATATTAGTATACTTTATATTCTATAACTATAATATATATTAGTGTGGGATTGTTATGATTTTTATTCAAAGAGATGGAAGCGAATCAAGAAAGTTATCTTATGATAATAATGTGTGTTTAGCATGTGGAATATGTGCTGACTCTTGTCCAACCAGCTCCTTATCTTTAGGGGATGTTTTAGGCATTGCAAGAGGTCAGTCAGATGGAAACAAAGTTGCAATTGATCAGGATACTTGTGTAATCTGTGGATTATGTGCATCTGCATGTCCATTTGGAGCATTAGACTTTGAAATTGATGGTGAAAGTTCCAAAGACTTGGCTAATTATCCAACTTGGACTCATGAATCAGCAATTGATGATGAAGCATGTGAATTCTGTGGAAGATGTACTGTAGCATGTCCTCAAGAGGCAATCTTATATAAGAGAGAATTGCCTGATAGAAATGATTTGTTGAAAGGTGAAATTTCCATCAATGATGAGAAATGCATCTATTGTAGCGCTTGTGGTGAATTGTGTCCGGCTGATGCAATCACTGTTGTAAATACTCCAGATGCTTGTTCCATTGAAGTGGATGAGGATAGATGTGTATACTGTGGAGTATGTAAAAGGGTATGTCCTCAAGAAGCAATTAGAACTGTATGTGTTACCTGTATGCACAGCGATGAGATTGAAAAACCTAAAATCACAGGTGACATCTTCATTGGATCTGACTGCATTAACTGCGGATGGTGTAAGGAAGTCTGTCCTGTAGATGCCGCAGAAGTCACCAAACCATTCGAAGGAGAAATTGTCACTACTGAAGAAGAGTGTGTAGGATGCGGTTCTTGTGTAGACATTTGTGCATGTAATGCAATCGTTCTTGAAGACAATGCGGCAAAATTCAATGAAGAATACTGTGTATTATGTGGTGCATGTGAAAGAGTATGTCCACAAGAAAGAATTGTTGTTAAAAGAACTGCAATGAAATTAACTAACATTTCTTCAGCTTCTTGGAAAGCAAACTTGGAAAAATTACTTGATTAAATTTAATTATTTAATCAATATTTTAATTTTTTTTTTTAAGCATTTTAAATTTTTCATCATTTGTTTAATCATATTTATATAATAATAAATCTCCATTAACATATAGTTTACGGGGGTTTTCTATTTGTTGGATAGATTTATTATTTTTTCCTTTTTTTTATTCTATTTCATTTTTTTTTATTCTTTTTATTCTTTTTATTCAATTTCCATATTTTGTCTTTTTTAGCTTTTAAAATATTTTTAGGATTTTTACCCGGTTTCAACTCTTTATTTTATTCAATTGAGTTTATTAAGCAAATATGATCTTCCTTTATCAAGTGTCTGATTAAAGGAATCGTTTATTTGCGAATTGATTCTATAGATATAAGTTCCGCATATGATTGCAATGACTAAAATTGAACCAATCAGTAGTATCACTTCAACACTTGTCTGTCCGATATTTTCATCTTTAAGATGTTTTAGCATTTTCATAATCATGTCTTAAATTAATAGATGCTTGTCACATTATTTCTGATTGAACTGATGTCTTCAGTTGCATTCAATCCGCTTGCATTATTGCTGAAGTAGGACCTATAGATCAACAAACCTGCCAAAGCTATTACAATCACTCCTCCAAAGAGCAGAATATATTCTGCAGCTCCTTGGGCTGAATTGTCCTTTGAAATGGCTTTAAGATTTCTCTTTATATCATTTTTCACATTGGTTTCTTTTCTGTTTGAATTTTTCATTTCATTTTTAAATCTTTCAAAAATCATAGTTTCACCTCAAATCGTATTTGTTATTAGTTTAAATGACTTATTATTTAAATATTGTCTTTTTTTCTAATTTAAATCACTATATGAGGTTAATATATTAAATAAAGTGTTATTTGGTTGTTTAATAAAAATTTATTAATTATATTGTCTTTTAAAGTTTTTTTATAATATTTCAATCATTTTCAATTTTTTCAATTCAAATAATTTCCATAATTAAAACATAATTTTAATAAAATGAATTAATCATTAATTTTATTTCCTTGAA
>JADLKP010000244.1 GCA_016838945.1 Methanobrevibacter sp. | reverse complement strand
ATCAGAATATGAAAAAGATGAAATAGAGATTAGCATAAAAAATTAAAGAATATAGAATAAAAAAATAAAAAAAGAAAGAATAATTAATTAAATAAAATAATTAATTAAAATAAAATAATTAATTAAAATAAAATAATTAATTAAAATAAAATAATTAATTAAAATTAGATACTTAATTATTTAAAAGTTCAACAGCTAAATCTAAAGCTTCAGCCATCTTATCTGCATTTGGACCTGCTCCTTGAGCTAAGTTAGGACGGCCACCACCGCCCCCTCCAAGTACAGAAGCTGCTTCCTTGATTATGGAATTTACTTGAATTCCACATTCCTTAGTAGCTGCACCAACAATCTTTCCTTCACCATTACCAATGAATACGACATCCACCTTATCATTATCGGTAAAGTCTAGAGCAATCTTTTGAAGCTCTTTAATGTCTCCAGCAATGATTTCCTTCAAGACTTTCAAACCATTGACTTCAATAGCATTATCAGCTAAGGTAGCTACCTTCAAGTTAGCAATTTCCTTTTGGAGTTTAGCTATTTCGTTCTTTTGAGCTTTCCATTCGCTGAAGAACCTGTCACAAGTTTTAGGCAATTGCTCATTGGTTACACTGAATATGCCTGCACTTTCCCTAAGGATTTCCTTATCGTTTTGAATGGAATCAATAGCTGCAAGACCTGCAGAGAAGTCAATTCTCTCTACACCATCTTGAACCCTTTCAGTTTTATTGATCTTGATTGGACCGACTTCACCTGTTCTGTCAAGGTGAGTACCTGCACATGCCTGTACGTCAATTCCAGGAATCTTGACAACTCTGATTTGGGAACCTGGAACTACACCTCCTTGGTATAATGTAAATCCATATTCCTTCTCAGCATCATCACGGCTTAGCCAATTGATGTCCAAGTCAATATTCATCATAACGTATTCATTTGCAAGCTTTTCAATTTCATTAAGCTCTTCTGAGGTGATACGTTTGTAATGGGATAAGTCGATACGGGAACGAGCAAGACCTTTCTGTGCACCTGCCTGCCAAATGTGTTGGCCTAAGACCTTTCTTGCAGCTGCAATAACCAAGTGAGTACCTGTGTGGTGTCTTGCCAAGGTAATTCTTCTATTCCAATTGATAGCCATATGAACTTCAGTTCCAATATAAGATTTAAGTGTTGCCAACAAGCTTTCCTTATCTCCATCCTTAGGAACAGCAATGTGATGAAGCACAACATTATTCAATTTTTCAGCATAAGTGACTTCATAGATCTTGCCGTCGATTGACATGATCCCTATATCTGAAGGTTGACCTCCTCCTTCAGGGTAGAAGATTGTTCTGTCAAGGATAATGTTGACGGTATCTCCTTTTTCAATGACTTCAATGATCTTTCCATCAGACTCTTTTTGATAAATGTCCTTATAGAAGTCCAGTTCTGTTTCAGGAACATCAACATCCAAAGTCTCTTTCTTAGCAACCTTGTCCTCTTCGTGCATGTCTGCAACAATGGTGAAGAAGTTATCCGGTACAAACACTTCAAAGTCCTTGTCTCCGCTTGCCATTTCCTCAACGGTTTCAGGAGGCATACCCTGTGCATCGTATAAGTCTATTAAGGTTTCTAAAGGCATAGAAGTTTTTCCTTCCTTTTTAAGACGTTTAATAGTTCTTTTTACAGTCTTTTTACCTTTTTCGATGGTTTTTTCATATCTTTCTTCCTCAAGGTTGATGATGTTCATGATGTGCTCCCCAGACTCATCGATTTCAGGATAGAATTTTCTTAAGAACTCCAATTGTATTTCCATAATGTCTGATAAGGATTCCTCCATCTTCAAGTCTTTCATGAAACGGATGGTTCTTCTTAGGACAAGTCTTGCAAGATAACCTTCTTTTACATTGGATGGGATGATTCCATCAGCTAACATGAATGCCAAACATCTTGTATGATCTGCAATGATATAGATGGCTTCCATAGGCTCAGCATTTTCCAGATACTCTTCCAAACTAATGTTTAGGCTGTCAGCCACTTGTTGACGGAGCTCTCTGATATCACCGATATCCTCAATGTCCATCATACCTGCAATTTCTGCATTCCTCGCCAATATTTCCTCATTGACTTCAACATTGGTGATTTCCTTAAGCTTATCCACAACAGGAGCAAAACATGCATCATAAGCAGTAGGAGTTCCTTGTGAAATCCATGCAATTCTCTCTAATCCATAACCTGTATCCACCACTTTAATTGGAATTTCTTCCCTTTCTCCATTTTCAAGTGTTTTGTATTGCATGAAAACAAGTGTAGCAAGCTCTACACCACGACAGCATACCTCATAACATGGACCTTCATTACCTCCACCTTTCCACCATGATTTGATGAAGGTGATCTCTTCGGTATTGATGCCGATGGATTTAAAGAATTCATGGCAAAGGCGGATTGTTTCATCTTCCCAGTAGATGAAGTTTTCAGGCTTGTTGATTACAGTATGTGAACCCATGGTAAAGCAGGTCATGTGCCTACCGGTTCTTCCTACATTATCCACATCATTTAGACGTATGGATGGCTGTTCAACTTCAAGAGGATTAGCTGGAGGTTCCACTAAACCTGAGGTAATCCATGGTTGGAAACAAAATATTGAAGCTCCAACTAAAAATACGTCATCTCTCCATCTTTTTGCCAAAGTTGGATAACGAGATATATGTTCGTGACCTTCCTTTTCCAAGAAAGATCTGAAAGTTTCTTGGATTTCATATAAATCATAAGGCTTGTCAGTAGCAGGATTTCCAATGAATCCATACTCATCACATGGAGCATCCCCACAAGTGTCTCTATCGACTTGAGAGTAAAACTCATTGCCGCATGTTTTGCATATTTGTTTTTTATATCCTAAATCTTCAAATATCTTAAGCATAATAATCAGTTTCAATCGTTATTTTAAAAAATATTTTTGTCAAATTTCAAGTAAATTAGTATGATAGAATAAATAGTTGAAATATTTATTTCATAATAAAAATATATTTGTAT
>JADLKP010000243.1 GCA_016838945.1 Methanobrevibacter sp. | reverse complement strand
TTTAGATATTTTTTATAAAAAAGTTTTTTTTAATCTATTTTTACCTATTTTTAGAAAAAAAGCATTTATATAAATAAAAAAAAGAAATGGTTATTTAAAAACCAAATAAACTAGATAAATTACTGGAGCCATTAATATTCATTGCACTTGAATTGTTGATTTGACTCATATTGGTCATTTGAGTAGTGTTGAATGGATTTAAAATGATATTTGGATCCATTTGGCCAGAAATTATCAAATATCCAACAAATCCAAACTCAACAATCAACAATAACAGTTGAATCAATCCATGTTTCTTAGCATTTGAATCCTTTCTTGTTAGTAAGTAAATGGCAAAAAGGAAACCAAGCACACTTCCCAATATAGCAAAAATATAACCTATAAGAATCATTAGCCCATAATTTTCCTTTCCAGATGAGAGATTTTCCGGCATAGATTTGAGTTTAATCTTTTGTTTTTTTCCGCTTTGTGTAGGAATAAAAAAGATATTGGAATCATCTTCCTCTGCGTTATATTCTTCAAAAATAGTCCCACAATAAATGCAGAAATCGGTAGTTCCATCGTTTACTTTTCCGCATCTAGGACATTCGATACGTGCCATTTTATCACTTTTTTTAGAATTTTAAATTGTCCATAAAGTTTTTATTAAGTTTTGTACGATATTATATAATATTTAATATAATTTATAATTTTTCATTTTATAATTTTTGATTCATTTTTTTATTTTATATTTTTTATTAGATTTCTATTTAACTTTAATTTAAGAGAGTAAAAATATTATGGGTTATGTTTTATGCCACATTCACTGCAAACATTCTCTTGAATGCTAATGATTCCTCCACAGGATTCGCACTCCCAATTTAATTTATCTTCCAGCATTATTTTATTAATTCCAGTGTATGTAATCCTTTTTGCATTATTTAATGTGGAATAATTGTATCTCTTTTTATAATTTTTATCCTGTTTTTTAATGAGTTTACATGGGAATTCACTGCATCTGCCGCAATATTTCACTCTTTTTGTTTCAAGACATTTCTTTATTTTGCATTTCAGTGCATTTTTTGTCTTATTTGGGCTGTCAATCAAACATCCTGGGCAAGGATTAGTCTCAGATAAGTGTTTTATGCATAGCTTGCAGTTCATTCCACAAGGTGCAAACATAATGGTGTCTATAGTTCCAGGCATTTTCATCATCAACACCTCAAGCATTTTCTCTAAATTTTCTTTTCTATTATAATATATGTTTTTGATAAATTTTATATATTTCCAAATGTAATATATTATTAATTATTTTGATTAATGATTTTCATTAATAATTTCTATTGATGATTTTTATTAATTATTGAAAAAGGGGGCTTTTATATGAAATTGAATGGAAAAAATTGTTTAATAATATGTATTGTCTTGATTTTAGGGTTATCCATTGTTTCTGCTAGTTTTGCATATTCTGGAACAGGATTTACACATGACATACCTTTTTCCAAATATTCCAGCCAATCAAATGATGATATTTTAAACAAATACGATGATACAGATTGTCAAGCGGAATTCACTGGAAAATGCACCTATGTGACTGATGGAGATACAATAGAGGTTGATGGATTAGGCAAGATACGTTTGGTTGGAGTAAATACTCCAGAACGTGGTCAAACAGGTTATATCTGTTCAAAACGTTTTGTTCAGAAATTATGTTTGGATAAGGAAGTCAGTTTGGACATTGATGATTCCAAGTATACTGATAAATATGGAAGGTATTTGGCTGTTGTCATTGTAGATGACAAGAACTTAAATGAGATGCTTCTAAAGGAGGGATTGGCAGAAGTCATGTACATTCCTCCAAGTGAGTTTTATCCATATGATTGGGCACCAGATACAAATGGATATTCAAAATATCTAAGTTCATACAGTTCTTCAAACAGCGGCAGCTCATCATCAAGCAGTTTTACAACTGGCTCTACGAGTAGTTCTGACTCAGGATCTTTTATTGCAAGTGCAAACAGTCATAAATTCCATTATCCAAGCTGCAGATGGGGAAAGAAGATTTCTGAAAAGAATAAAGTTACCTTTAAGACACGATCTGATGCAATCAGCCAAGGATACGAACCATGCAAGGTTTGCAAACCTTGATTTTACTTTTTACCCTTAAAAAGTGACAAAAACATTAAATATTTTTCAAAATAAATTATTATTAAATTTAATTAACTATTTTTTGGAGTTTTTATAATGAAAGAAGAAGTATTTTATGGAAAAGGCATGGGAAGGGTAAAAGAGGAAGATGAAGACTTATATCAAGCTATTGTTGCTTTAAATGATGCTGTATGGAATGGAAAGGCATTGGATTATAAGACTCAAAAGTTGATAGCTATTGGAATTGCAGCTTCCAATGCAGACAGCCGTGCTACTGAAAAGCAGATCATGAGTGCTAAAAAGGAATTGGGAGTTACTCGTGATGAAGTAATTGATGTATTGAAAGTTGTCTTGTTAACTTCAGGTATGCAGCCATTCAATAAGGCTTTGCAAATAGCAAATAAAGTGTTTGAATAATTAGTGTTTTTTCATTTTCTAAATTCTTTTTATTTTTCTATTTTAGGATGTCAAATCATGGGTGAGAAAGTATTTTTTGGTAAGGGGATTCGTCAAATTAAAAATGAAGACCCTAAACTATATGATTCTATTGAGAATTTAGATAAGAATATTTGGAATGCAAATGTTTTGGATTACAGGACCCAAAAATTAATTGCAATAGCTATTTCAGCAACTAGTCATGAAAGCTCTTCATTTTTAAAACAGACCTCTAAAGCTAAAAAAGAGCTTGATATTAGTCGTGATGAAATGATGGATGTTTTGAAAGTGGTTCTTTTAACCTCTGGAATGATTCCATTTAATCATGCTTTGGAAGTAGTTAATAAATTGTATGATTAAGTTTATTAATTATTTATTATTAAGTATTTAAGCAATGATTATTTAATTTTCATTTTATTTAATTTTATTAATTATTAAATTTTCATTTTATTTAAT
>JADLKP010000242.1 GCA_016838945.1 Methanobrevibacter sp. | reverse complement strand
TACTATTATCGCATTTCTATCTATGGAATCATAAAAATACGGTATTGGCTCAAAATCCATAATTGATATTTTTTAGTTGCATGTTTCCTTTTTTTGCCTTACGCCTAACGGTTACGTATATGAAACGTTTGGCATTTCGAAGCACTTTACTGTCAAGTTACAAGTACTTTTGATACGGGCTGAAATGCTCGATAAACCACTGACCGCCAAATGTTTTATATACGATGTTGTATGCTGGTGTTTATTCCTCAATGTATATTATTTCAAGTTTTAAATTAAACCCTTTTACTTATCAATCAACATAGTAAGAACAAGCAAATACTGATTTATTCTGATTTAAAGATTATCCTACGGTAACTTGTTAAGTTATGAACACCATCATCGGTTACCTCACATATAATATGAAAATTCTGACCTGCTGCATCAGTCGGTATAAAAACCGAAGCAATACTTGAGTCACTTTTTGAAATTTCAATTTCTCCAGAATAAGTTCCAGCTTCGGGTATTACCCACCATTTATATCGCATTTGGTCGCCATCAGGGTCGAATGATTTTGATGCATCAAGCTTTATTTCTTCTCCTGTTTTACAAACTATCTCAATGGGGTTAATCCCTTTATAATTATTGACAATTACAACTGGATTGCGGTTACCTTTTCCATCTTTAGCCCAATCCATACGGGCGGCGAAATTGTTAAAGAGTGCTGGATAAAAGTATGCAAAATATTTAGTGCAAATCTCATAAGCTTCACCTGTATAATTGGTATAAGAAAATGTAAGGCTGTCGCGTCCTAAACTATGCTCAAAGTAGCCACTCCAACTAACCTGAGTTGGGATATCCGGGTTAGATAGCCCATTTGGCATAAAGTGCATAAAAGCCGGGGTATCTCCTTCAACCCCCCACTTATACTTGGGATACAGGGCACCGAGGTTGCCATGTTTTTGAATATGAAGTGCGTATTCATTCCAATTATTAACACCTGTTTCGTTTTGATGTTTCCATGCGCATTCATCCCAAAAAAACATCAGGTCTTCATTAAATTTTCTCATCCATTGGTGGGAACTATTAGCATAGTTAATGGTGTCGCCCCTTGACCATGGTCTGTCCTGGTCGGTGATAGTATAAATACGAAACTTGCTTAAGAAAGCTTTTAGCTCCTCTGGTGACCGCTCCTGTTGTACACGCCAAATGGCTTGTGCAAAAGTATTGCCTCCACCCCAGACTGAAATCCAAATTGGACGCTCGTCATTCTCGTCTGCCATTCGAATAATTAAATTGCTCCCATCGGAATCATTGCCATCACCAATGAATTTCATGCCCATATTTTTGCTTCCCAATATAGTTCGCAATCGTAAATAATTAACTGAAGGCCAATAGCCAATTTCCTGTTTTGATTCATCGTTTGCAAATTTTTTCTGATTTGACCTTTTCATTAGATTCGGCAAGTCTTTTTCATACGCATTTAATGCATCGTAAATTAGGTCAATACGTTCACCATTTCCGGTATTACTCCAACCTGTTGTGGCAATCAGTGCTTCTATCTCGAACTGGTCGGCATGGACTAATAGTCTAATCATAGATTCCATATCATCCGGCTCAATATCATTTGGAGCAATATCGGTTAGTACAACGATTCGAGGTTTTAAATTTTTTTGCTCTGGTTCTTTATTAGCATATGCTTGTGTTATAATTAAAGTTAGAGCTATTACAACTATGCTTTTAGTTTTGATTTTTCTCATATTTTTCAATCTTTATATTTGTATAACGGTTTGGGGCTTTGCGAAGTGGCGGAAAATCGAAGCCGAAACTTTCGATTTAGACGGAACGTAGCAAAAGCCAATTTCTATTTGCTAAATTATGAAAAAAAGCCAATAAAATTGGCTTTTGCGGATTAAAATGCACAAACTTGCAACTTAGACGTAACCCCGCCATTTTGCAAAACCCTTGTTATGTGCTGGTGTTCTTGTCGTCCTTTCTAAACTCTTCCATTTCCTTATAAAACTCCATTGCTTTCATTACTGATTTACCTCCCGAACCTGCAATCATATTCCTGAACCATTTTTTGTTTAAGTTCTCGGGCTTGTGGTTCTTATATAGCCAATAACTAAGGTAGATAAAAGAACCTGTCAATAATATCTGAAAAACAATGTATCCAAATCCGATTTCTTGAGGAAACCATTTATTGCTCAAATAGAATGTGGTGTAAAACGGGATTTGAAGGCACATTATTTTAGCGTGGTCAATTATGGATAGTTGAAGTCTTGATAATTCTTGTTGAATTTCGATTATGCTACCATTATAGTTAATATTGTTCGTCCAATTAAGGTGTCTAATATAGTCGGAAAAACCTTTAATGTTAATCACGGTGATTATAGCGACTGAAATGATAAAATAGTTCAAAGCCGAGGAATAGTTAAATATGGCATAAAACAAGGCGTGTCCTAAAATCAAAAGATAAAAGACAAAGGCAACGATTCCTGATGTTTTTAATTTAACCAATGATTTCAAAGAAGATTTAGCTTTGTTGTTTATAGCTTCTTTCAAAAGAAGTTCATTAATTGCCAATGTTTTTTCGATTTTGGCATTTTGTTGTTTCCAAATGTTAATCAGTTCTGTATTTTCCATTTTATTGATTTTTAAGTTGAGTGAATTTTTGTTTTAAGCTGTTTTTGATACGGTTTATTTTGGTAGCGACATTAGTTTCAGAAATCCCAATGATTTGAGAAATTTCTTTGTGACTCTTTTCTTCTAAATAAAGTAACATCAATGCTTTATCCAAATCTTTGAGTTGAGAAATCATCTGTTGTAAGATACCTAAATCCGTTTCCTTATCTTCAAAATAGTCATTATCAGGGAAATTGATAATTCCATCTGTTAACAGATTTGATACTTTTTTTCTGCTAGTTTCTTTCCGATAGAATGATATCGCAACGTTCAATGAAATTCGATACATCCAAGTTGAATACTTGAAATTGTCGTCATAATTGTCAAATGATTTCCACAACTGGATAATAATTTCTTGAACGAGGTCT
>JADLKP010000010.1 GCA_016838945.1 Methanobrevibacter sp. | reverse complement strand
CGATTGATAACTAACGTACCGATATTACCACAAATTGCAGCCTCATACAATATTTTTTAATAATAAAACTTTATAAGTTTATAAAAATATAATATAATTATCTATAAATATTTCGTTATATTTATGATTCATTTCTGATAAATTTATTCAGGAGATTAAAAATGGGAAAAGTTAGTAAAGAAAAAATATTGGAGATTTTGGAAGGGTATGATAAAGACAACATTACCATTGCTACTTTAGGCAGTCACACTTCTTTACATATTCTTAATGGTGCTAAACAAGAAGGATTTAGAACTGCTATTGTCTGTGCAAAGGGTAGGGAGGTACCTTATCAACGTTTTGATGTTGCAGATGAATATATCATTGTCGATAAATTTGAAGACATTGTAAATGAAGATGTTCAACAAAAATTAAGAGATATGAATGCAATTGTTATCCCTCATGGATCCTTTGTTGCATATGCAGGTTTGGACAATGTTGAAGACAAGTTCAATGTACCTATGTTTGGTAACAGGGATATCTTAAGATGGGAAGCTGAAAGGGACTTGGAAAGACAATTGCTCGTAAACGGTAAAATCAGAATCCCAATGAAATACGATGACCCTTCACAAATTGACCGTGCTGTCATGGTTAAATTCCCAGGAGCAAGAGGTGGAAGAGGATACTTTGTAGCTTCATCTACTGAAGAATTTAATGAAAAAATCGAAGCAATGAAAGAACGTGGATGGATTGAAGATGAAGATGTGGCACAAGCTCACATTGAAGAGTATGTATCCGGTTGTAACTACTGTATCCACTACTTCTACTCAGCATTGAACGATGAAGTTGAGCTCATGGGTATGGACAGCAGATATGAATCCAGTATTGATGGATTTGTAAGAATGCCTGCTAAAGACCAATTATCCATTGACATTAGCCCATCCTATGTTGTTACCGGTAACCACCCTGTTGTAATGAGGGAATCCTTGCTTCCACAAGCATTTGAAATCGGTGACAAATTAGTTAAAAGTGCTGCAGAATTAGTAAAACCTGGTTTAAACGGTCCATTCTGTATCCAAACTCTTGTTAACGATAACCTTGAAGTTGTTGTATTTGAAACAAGTGCAAGAACTGACGGTGGTACAAACACCTTCATGGAAGGTTCTTCCTACAGTTACCTCAAATATGGTGAAGGTATGAGTATGGGAAGAAGAGTTGCACGTGAAATTAAAATGGCACTCGAAAACGGTGGATTTGAAAAGATCATTACATAAGCCTAATTTTCTTTTCATTATTTTTTCTTTTTTTTATATCCCAACACTTAGTTCGATAGTTATAAAACTAATTCTTGAAAAATAGCTTATTTTTATTTGATTTTTATATTGCTTTAAAAAGCTATAATTAAAAAAAGAGAAAAAATTAGAATTGAGTCAATTCTAATTATTTTTAGTATAATTTAAATTCTAATTATTTTTAAATTTTATTCGTCATCATCTTTCTTTTTTCTTTGAGGTATGAAGAGGTTACGGATATTTGTTGTTACGCTACCACTGTCTTCCATTTTTTTCATTTTTATAGGGACATTTTTGGTTCCTTTGTAGCTGGATGCCTCTTCGTATTCTGCAATGTCTTTAGCTCTGCTTCTGTAGAGGTAAGCGCCGAAGAATGACATAATGCCGCCGAGACCAAGGATGACCAATGCTGTAAGCAGGTCTCCTGTTTCGCTTGGGCTGTAAGGCCCTATAAATCCTCCATAGGCAAAATAGAGCAATGGTGTTGCACCGACAATCCCTAAAAGAACAGCTTTTAAGTTTGTTTTTGCTTTATAACCGATGTAAAGTGGTCCAATAGCTGCAAATGCCATTAGTATGTCTTGACCATATTGGTATGATATAAGTGGGAAAAATGCATATGCCGCTGCACCGAATATCAAAGATTTCAAATCTATATCCGGCAAATTCGAATTTTTATTTCTGTTTCCTTTAGGTCTTTTTGCCTTTTCTGCATCTACCATCAAATCACCTAAAACTAAAATTATATATTCCTCAAAATTATTGTTTTTTTTAAAATATCTTATTAAATCTTTATTTTTCATATAATTTAAAGTTTAATATTTCTTCATAAAAAGAGAAACTATAAAAAATTATTTTTAAAAAAATAGTAGATAATAAAAATTATTATGAATTAAAAAGTAAAAAAAGAATTAAGAATTGAGAATTAAGATTAAAGAATAAAGAATTAAGGATAAGGAAAAAATATAAAAAAGAATAAGGAAAAAGAAAAAATAATTTAATAAAAATTTTAATTTTTCTCTTTGCTTAATGCTCCACCTGCAGCACCAGTTATTCCCATAACAATCATATATTTGATGATTTCGAAGATAACTGCAAATAGGCTTGAAATGCCGGATACGGTAAATCCGGTAAGTCCTCCGAGAGGACCCATCAATGCTGTCCCTCCGATGGTTACGAGCAATATGAATAGGAATGCTGCTACAATTGTACCGAATGCACCTGCAAGCGCTGCATTCCACATTCCACCAAGTATTCCTTCGTGAGCAACATATCCAACTATGAATCCTACAATCAAAAGACCCCAGAATTCATAGCGTCCAAAGAATAAATAAACGATTAATGTTAAGATAAATCCCAATAGGACTGAACTCATCTTTGCCATGATATCACCTCTATTTGGCTTCAATAGCTAATTCTATTATTCCTCATCGTATTCCACAATATCTTCCATAAGTTTGGAATCTTTGGATTTGTCTGAATCTTCTTTAAACAATTCAGCTATTCCTCCAACGGATCCTAAAATGCCTGAAACTTCAGTCGGCAAGAAGATTTTGGTGGCCTTTCCATCAGCCACTTTTTCAAGAGCTTCCAAATACTTGATTGCAATAAGGTCATTTGTCGGATTTCCTGTGTGAATTGCATTGTAGGTTATTTCAGTAGCTTTTGCCTTACCTTCTGCAACAGCTATCTCACGGTATTTGTTAGCATCTGCAACCTGTTTGATTGCTTCTGCCTCTGCTTGAGCTGCAAGAATCTTTGCTTGCTTGTCCCCTTCTGCCTTTTGGATTTCAGATTCCTTATAACCTTCAGATTCCAAGATGGTAGCTCTTTTGAACCTTTCAGCCTTCATCTGTTTACTCATTGCTTCAACAATGTCTTTTGGAGGTTCAATTCTTTGAATTTCAACTCTAACTACTTTTGTTCCCCATTTGTCGGTTGCAACATCAAGGACTTCACGCAATTCTGTATTGATCATTTCCCTTGAAGTCAAGGTTTGGTCCAATTCCAAATCCCCGATGATGTTCCTTAAGTTTGTTTGAGCGAGTTTGGTAATTGCCTGATAGAAGTTTGCAACATTATAGACAGCATTGAATGCATCTATGACTTCATAAAAGATTACACAATCAACAACTACAACTGCATTATCCTTTGTAATTACCTCTTGAGGCGGAACGTCCACTACCTGTTCCCTCAAATCAACTTTTCTAATGGTTTCTACAAATGGGACGATAATGTTCAATCCGCTTTCAACGGTTCTGTTATATTTTCCCAATCTTTCTACAACACCCTTTTCATAAGGTCTCAAAATTTGTAAGGTTTTTGATGCGAATACTATAAGGATTATTATGATTAAAATTAATATTATGGTGTTCATTCTTTCACCTTCTAAAAGTTTCTAAAAGTTTCATTCTACAAATTATTAACAAATTTTAACTATTGGACTTTAATTAATTATCTAATTAACTAATTCTCTAATAAATTCTCTAATTAATTAATTCTCTAATTTCTTGACTTTTAACTTGACCCCTTCTATATCAATGATTTCCACTTCTTCTCCTTCACATATCATTTCATCAGAGATAGCTTTCCAGATTTCTCCATTCACATTGATTGTTCCGATCTTATGAGAATCGATATCATCTGTAGCCTTTGCCTTCAACCCAATCAATCGTTCTGTATTTGATTTTTTATCAATAGGATTACTATTTAATTTTCTAAATAATGGTCTTGAAATCAATATGAAAATCACTGTAATCAAAATGAATGCGATTATTTGGGTTGTAATGCTGAATTGGAGATAATTCAATATTGCTGCAGCTATTGATCCTATTCCTATAGACAATAGGTAGAATCCTCCGGTCAACAACTCCCCGATTAAAAATATGATTGCGAGCATTATCCAAAATTCCAAGTACATCTTCACCCTCCTAATAATCATACTTAATTAAATAAACTATATTTTTATACTATTTAAACATTTTTATTTTATTCTAAATTTACTATATTAAACTGTAAATGGTTTTAAATCATTTTAATAGTTTAATATTCTGCATTGGTCTAAATAATTCTTTTTGAATCTTTTAAATCAATAATAATCGTTTTCCATCTGTTCTTTTATCTTTTCTATAACCGCCCTGTGCATTCTTTTTGTAAACTCTGATTTGTTGTTCTGCTTCAGTACTTCAAGATAACCTTGAGATACAAGATTGAATGCAAATGGGCTTGGAATGATTGTATTTATGGTTTTTATTTCCATTTCTCCACTATGTATCCACGAAATGACCCTTTTTGCATTTTTGATGTCCATATAATCCTCAGTGGCTTCCCTTCTGGATTCCTTGAGTATTGGGAAATTATTGTCCATTTCCTGAATGTACTTCAACAATATCTTTCCTCTGACCTGTTGTCTTCCTACAGACTTTTCATGGCCTTTATATCTTCTCAATGTCATGAGAGACCTTCCAGCGCAATGTCTGAATCTGCTTGCCAAGGTTTCTGTCTTGTCAAGTGATCTGATGAGTATGTTTTCAAAGTTTGTTGGAGTCAATCTTTTCAATGCTTCCAATGCTCCCATTTTGCCGTCTGAACTTAAGTAAAAGCCATTGTCTGTGATTGAAATTGTAATGTTTCTCTTGTTCCTGTCGCTTGCTACATAAGCTACGGCTCTTGCTATTGCATCATTTGTCTTCCTTCCAAATAAGCTGTGGAAAACGACGAATTTTCTTCCTCCAAATCCAGTATAGTATTCAACAAGAAGTTTCTGCTTATGAGGTATCTGTGCATATAGGAACTGTTCATTGAAGTATTCATAGATTGAGTTTGCTGCAAATTCGTCCACATAAAGGTATTCGTGGAGGAATTCCATAATCTCTTCCTTTGATCTTCCGTATTGGAACTTGCTTTCCAAGATATATCTGAACCTTTGAATGTCAACTGCAAGGTCAAATGCAAGAGGGAGCTGTTCTGAATACCAAGAAGGTATTGTAGGTGGCCCTGATGCCGGTGATACATTGATTGTCATTCCCTTTCCATAATTGAACCTGTAGGTTCTTCCTCCGAGAACGAAACTGTCGCCTTTCTTGAGTTTTTCCATAAAGTCCTCTTCAACCCTGCCGATAACATCTCCGTCACATTTCACTGCAACTGAAGAAGTGTCTGGAATTGTTCCGATATTTGTTGAATAGAGCATTCTTGCGAGCTTTCCCCTTTTCCCAAAGGTGTTTTCCTTATAGTCTATCCAAATTTTCGCATAGACATATCTGTCTTCAAGCTCAACATACTCTCCTGCCAAATAGCTTAGGACATCCTCATAATCGTCCTTATCCAAGTCCTTATAGCAGTAGCTTTTTCTGATTATGTCATATGCATAGTCGATATCCCAAGGATTTTCAATGCTCATTCCATAAATGTGCTGAGAAAGCACATCCAAACAGTCTTTAGGAATTCTTATATTGTCAATCTTTCCTTCCTTTGCATTTTTAAGAAGCACGGAACATTCTACAAGTTCATCCCTATCTGTGACTATGATTCTTCCCTTTGACTTTTCATGCAGTCTGTGACCGCTTCTACCTATTCTCTGCAATGCTCTGGAAACGGATTTTGGTGAGTTGATCAGTATTACAAGGTCTATGTAACCTATGTCTATACCAAGTTCAAGTGAAGTGGAGGAAACTACAACCTTAAGCTCTCCATTTTTTAGCTTTTCCTCTGTCCTTAACCTTGATTCCTTTGATAGTGAGGAATGGTGAGCCATGATGTTGCTGTTGTTGAAATGTTCCCCATAGAGCTTTTTCAGATTATAGACATATCTTTCGGTTGCGCTACGGGTGTTTGTAAATATCAGGCTTGTCTTATGTTCCATAACCAAATCATCAATCAATGCATATGTTGCCATTCTAGTATCTTCATCGTCAGCTATTACAATGTCATCAACTGGTGAGATCACTTCTATATCCAATTCCTTCAGATAGTTTATATCAACAATGATGCAATCCCTTTCCGTTCCGTATTCATATCCTACAAGGAATCTTGCAACCTCTTCAAGTGGGCTGACTGTAGCGGATAATCCGATTCTTGTAAACCCTCCAATCAATGCTTGTAGACGTTCCAATGACAGGCTTAAATGAACTCCTCTCTTATTTTCGGCAAGTGAGTGGATTTCATCGACAATCACATATTTCACATGTGACAGCTTTTCCCTGAATTTTGGGGCAACAAGCAGGATTGACAATGTTTCAGGAGTAGTAATCAGGATATGGGGAGGGGATTTTAGCATTTTTGTTCTTTGGTATTGGCTTGTATCTCCAGTTCTTACTGCTTTACGAATATTCAATGGCTTTTGGGCTATCTTTTCTATTTCCCTAAGTGGTTCGTCAAGGTTTCTCTCAATGTCATTGTCCAAAGCCTTAAGTGGAGATATGTAGATGCAATAAACCTTGTCTTCGAGTTCTCCCTTATCTGCAAGTGTTGTTAATTCATTAATGACTGATAGGAATGCAGTCAATGTCTTACCTGATCCTGTTGGTGATGAAACAAGAATGTTATTTCCCTTATGTATTTCAGGAATCGCTTGTTTTTGTGCAGGTGTAAAATCATCAAAGCTATTCTCAAACCATTTCCTAACATAAGGATGGAGATTTTTATATATTTGCTTTTTTGAATAGCTTTTTGTTTGTTTTGTAATCATATAAATCAATAATATTATTTTTGGTGTTTTCAATTTAGATATTTAATTTACTTATTTTCTTATTTTTGGTGTTTTCAATTTAGATTATTTAATTTACTTATTTTCTTATTATGTAATTTATTTATTTTATAGTTTAGTTTTATTTCATTCAAATTAATTTAAATATTAGTTTAACTTAAATATTATTAAATTAAAAATATTTTTAATAATCAATTCTAAAAAGATTTTTAAATTAACCATTTAGATTATTAATGATTTTTATTCGTTAAGATTTTATTTATAGAGGATTTATTATGGTTGGAAAATTATCAATTGAAGAAGCTGTTGAAGCATTGAAAGATGATGATGTAGCTGCTAGGAAAGTGGCTGTAGAAAGTTTAGCTGGACTTAGTGATGATTCAATTATAGAACCTTTAATTGAGGTTACTAAAGATGAGAACGCTCAAGTTCGTTTTAAGGCTGCAGAGATCCTTGGAAATATGGGAGACCTTGCTGTAGACAAATTGATTGAGGAATTTGCCAAAGTGGAAGGAAAGGATAAAAGATTTTTGGCATTTGCACTTAAGGAAACTGAAGATAAAAAGGTCATTCCTTATTTTGTCGAATCTGCGGATGATGAGGATTTCGGCGTTAGAAAAGTTGCTGTTCGTGCTTTAGGTGAACTTCAAGCTGAAGATGAATTGGACATCATTGCAAAATGCCTTGATGATGAGGATTGGGGTGTAAAGTTAGCCGCAATTCAAGCTTTAGGTGATTTGGGAACTGATGATGCTATTGCACTCATCAAGAAGGCAAGAAAAAGTGAAGATGACAAGGACTTTAAGAAATCATGTAACAAGGCAATCAAAAAGGCTGAAAAAAGGAAAAAGGCTAAGGCTTCAGGAAAAGCTATTGTAAAAGTTATTCCAATGAGCACAATCAAGGAAATGGAAAATGCTAATTTGCAAAAGGCAATTAAGGAATATGAAAGATATGTCGAATCAAAACAAGCAAAAGATGCTCCATATAAGAGATTATGTGTTCTCTATAGGAAAATGAATGATTATGACAATGAAGTCAGAGTGTTGGAGACTGCTTGTGATGTCTTTGCTGATAATGAGAAAAAATTAGCATACTTTGAGAAAAGATTAGCTAAATTAAAATAGATTTGATTTAGTTTAATTCTTTTCGTTTTTTTTTATTTAATTTATTTTTATTTTTTGAGTGTTTTACTATTTTATCTAAATTTTTATTTTTTCATTATTTTTAATTTAATTTTTATAGCTATTTTGAAGATTTTTTTCTTTCAGGAAATTACATGTTTATTTCATAAGCCCATTTTTATTTTTCTATCTTTCATTAATTTCGTATAAATCGCATCGTCTATTTTTTAAAATAGGTATTTCCTCTCTTATTCTTTTGATTTCATTTAAATCTATTTCTACAATCTTTAAATCTTCATCGAAATCCAATTCTTCAATTACTTCTCCCCATGGATTTACAGCTATTGAATGTCCGAATGAATTGTAATTTGCATTTCTGTCTAATGCAGGTGCCACCCCTATAGTATAGACTTGATTGTCCAATGCTCTTGATTTAAAGAGTATTTCCCAATGCGCAGGACCTGTTGTCAAATTGAATGCTCCTGGAAAAATCAAGATTTCCGCTCCATTAAGTGTCATGATTCTTGAAAGTTCCACAAATCGTATGTCATAGCAGATGCCTATTCCAATGCTTGCAAGTTCTGTTTCGATTACAGTAAAGTTTGAGCCTGCACTTAATGTGTCTGATTCCTTAAAATAGATCTTTCCTTTGACATCAATATCAAAAAGATGCATTTTCCTATGCTTTCCAAGGATTTTTCCATGATTGTCAAATAGGACTGAGGTATTGTATATTGACTTTTCTTCTTTGCCATCTTCATCATGGGAGATTTCCATTTCAGGTATTGATCCTGCCAATACATGGATATTTTCTTCCTTTGCAGTTTCAGATATTCTATTTAAGGTTAAGCTGTCTTTGAATTCTTCGCCGTATTCTATGAATTTTTCATTTTCATATGGGCAATTAAACATTTCAGGAAGAACAGCCAAATCTGCTTTCTGTTTTTTAGAGTCCTTAATCATTTGAATGGCTTTTTTGATATTCTCTTCCTTATTGTCAACAACATTCATCTGACAAAGGGCTATTTTAATCAAATTCATTTTTTTTACCTCAGTTGCTTGTTTAGGAATATTAAAAGTGATTAATTTAAAAATTGTATAAGATTAAATGAAAGATTCGAAAATAAGAAAAATAAATTAAAAAAAGAGAAAAATAATAAAGAAGAATAGAAAAGAAATAATTATTCTAAAGAAGTTAAAGATAAAAAATAATAATATTAGTTTAAGCTATTTCAGCACCATCTGTAGTGCTGTAGTCAGGTGATACAAAACTAATACTATTAATCATGTTTTGGATTTCAGTGGTATTCAAAGCACTGAGGTCTTGATTGCTGGATTTTCCATTGTTTATGACAAAGCTGTAGTATATTCCATCGCGTAAGGTACATATGTATCTTGAATATCCTTGATCAGCGGTACTTATTGTCATTTCTAAGGATGGTACTTCTCCAACATAAACGGTTTTAGCTTCTAAGACTTCTCCGTTTAAGGACTGTGCAGTTGCATTGACATCACTTATGATCTTATCATAGGTAATGTCGTCACTTTGAATTGTAGTAAATCCGATTAATGTGTTATCTTTAGTTTTAAATGCAATATCGCTGGAATTGCCGTTTCCATCAGTATTGTTGTACATGGACCAATTTCCAGAGTAATTATAGGTTATCACACCATCAGTATATGTTTTAACTTCATCTGTAGTTTGGTTTTGGATTCCGTTGATTCCAATTCCTGCGATAAGAAGAATAATTAATATGATAATTGCTGCAATTGCCACTTTTCTGATATTTATGCTGGAACCTTGCTCTTTGTTTTTTTGAACAATCTTTGGTTCCGCTTTTTTCTCTTTTTTAGGAGTTTCCTTTTTGATTTCCTTTGCAGTTTCTTCAGCTTTTGATGTACCGAACTTTTTAGCAGGATTTTTTATTCCTGGATCTTTTTGCTTGAAACCTTCAGTTGCAGTTTTGCTGAAAGAAGGTTTGGAACTTTTAGATTGTTCAGCACTTTCTTTTGCTTTTTTCGCTTTAGCAGTATTGCTGTATTTGCTTAAATCGAATCCAGATAATCTTTTGGATAATCCTCCACCAAAACTGCTGGATTTTCCAGAAAATATGGATTCTTCGGTTTTCCTCCCTACTGCTATTTGCTTAGATATTCCATCTTTTTTAGGGGGTCTAGAGTTTGCTTCAGATTTTGGAGGCAGTTTAGCACCACAGTTACCACAAACTGGTGCACTGTCATAACTTGCATTTCCACACTCTTGACAATATTTTACCAATTTTTAACCTCCCGTTTATTAATAATCTTTAAGATAGTAATTTTTGAAAAAATTCAATAAGTTTTAATAATTTTCAAATTTTTTAAAATATTTAAAAATTACTATAAAATTTATTTACTAATATATTTACTAATATTAATCTTTTTATTTAACCTTATATTTAAAATTTAAGAATTTTTTAAAAAATAATTAAGGCAAACTATTTTATTAACTTATAAGATAATAATATTTATTAGATTTAGAAAAATATTGCATTGAATAATTTTTAAATTAAAGTGATAAAATGGTTAAAGTTGAAAAGATCAATTGTGATAATATTAATTATGCAGTCTATAAAATTGGAAATTGGGAAAATGATTATGAGATAAACATTTTAGGAACTGCAAGTGAAATTCCAGTTACCAAACCTACATTGGAGCATATGGTTAAACAGATGGATCATATAAGGGCATCTGTCTTCAATATTGGTGGAAAAGAGGTTAATGGTATGATTGGACTTGCTATGCAATTCAATCCAAGCTTTGCTTCAAGAGACATTGATGAGCTTATCGAACTGGAAGAAAAAGAGCATGAGAATATTATGGATGAATTAAACAGTCTCGAATTAAAAGAAGCAAAGGATATCATATTTTTGGACACTGATGAATTTGTAATATATAAATTGGAATATGATGGACACACATTATCTCCAAAGCCATACAATGATTATGCTAAAAGACATCAAATGGAAGAGATTAAACGTTTAAAAGAATTAAGCGGTGAAAGATTCGTTTTAGATATCTAAATTTTTGTAGCTTTATTTATAAAGCACATTACTATTTTTATTATTTTTATTTTTAATTGTTTTATTTTATTTTTCAATTATTCTTCTTATTCTTTTTTTATAAAACCAATATTCCAAGCCCTTCAAGGAGAATTTTGAATCCAAGCAAGATTAAAATTGCTCCACCAAGGATTTCAAACTTGTCTCCAAAGTAATTTCCTATTTTTTTACCTAAATAAAGTCCTATTAATGTAAATATGAATGCTGTAACTCCAATCATTATTATTGGAATTAAAATGTCTGTCTTCAATACAGCATAGGTTATTCCAACTGCAAATGCATCAATGCTTGTAGCTATTGCAAGCAAGGTAAGTTCCTTGAATGAAAACTTGTCTCCTTCTTCTCCTTCATTATCATCGGAGAAACTTTCCCTTATCATATTTGATCCAATCAAAAGAAGCAGGATAAATGCTATCCAAGGAGCAAAAGTAGTGATGAGCCACTCCAATTGGATTCCACCTAACCATCCAAGGATTGGCATAAGTGACTGGAATCCTCCAAAGAATATTGCAAACCATAATGCTTGGCTTTTTGTGATTTTCTTTAAGGTGAATCCCTTTGTGAGCGAAACGCTAAATGCATCCATTGCCAGTGCGATTGCAATCAATAATGTTGAAATAAAATCCATAATAATCAATTAGTTAATCAGTAATAATCAATTAGTTAATCAGTAATAATCAGTAATAATCAGTAATAATCAGTAATAATCAATAATAATCAATAAGTGCATCCTAATTTTTTATTAGGCATCAATATTATCCAAATGCATCTAAAGTAACTTTTTTATCTTTTTTAAGTTCTCTTGGAGGTTCAACAGCAACAAATTCTATTCCTTCGTCTTCTAAAAGTTCAAGTGCATCATCACCGATAGAAGGAGCTACAAGCAATCCTCTGATTTTTTGTTTTTCTCCGTTTTGACTTTTGATTTCCTTGTTTTCCCTATTTTCAAAATCTGATAGGTATCTTCTGATTTGTTTCACTGCGGCTATTCCCGCTTTACGTGCTTTCAATTCTAAAATCATCAGGTTTCCTTCGCTATCTTTTCCAAGAATGTCAATAAATCCATGTTCAGTGGCATATTCCCTTACGCTTGGTCTGAATCCCTCTTCGATTATGTGGGGCTTTTCCCAAATCATGTCTCCCATATCCTTTTCATAGCCTGCTCTTTCAAGTTCTTCATAGTCTTCAATAAGGTTGTAGTTTGCATAATGGACCTTTCTAACCTCAACTTCCAATCTTTCAGGAGGGCTGCGTCTATGACTTTCCAAAAATAGTATTTCATCTTTTATGTAAGCTCTTGGCCTTGATTTTGGAGGTTGCCAGTTTACAGGGTCCACCTTATTGTCTTGATGAATCAAGAAGCATCCATCCGGTTTCATCATGATGATTCTCTCTCCGTAATCAAGTTCACTTAATGCACGTCCTTCATAGCTAACTCTACAGCATGCAAAAAGCAATATGGTTGCCTTTTTCCTTAGGCCTTCATCAATAAGCTCATAAGTTTCTTCATAATTTGGGTTTTCTAGGATTTTGTATTTCATTTTATCAGTTCAGGTATGTTTTACTATTCAATATTTGTTTTTATTTTTTATAAATTTAATTAATTCGTATTTTAAATTCTTAACATTTTATATAGTTCTATTTATATATAGTTAATAGTTGAGAAATTGGAATGATTATTATGGAAATGAATGAAAATGTTGAAATGATCACAGGAGACCCTAAAAAAGCTATTAACAAATTAGCTTGGCCTTTGATAGCCAGTATGTTTTTATTATTCTTAAATAATATTATTGATGGTATTTGGGTTGCAGGACTTGGTCCAGGCCCACTTGCTGCGGTTGGATATATCACCCCCTTGTTTATGGTGCTTGTAGGTGTTGGGAATGGTGTCGGTGCAGGTGCAACCTCTCTTATTTCACGTTTCATCGGTGCTGAAAAGAGAGATGATGCAAATAATGCCGCTATTCACTCAGCAATTTTAAGCATAATTGTTTCACTGGTCATTACAATAATCTTCTTATTGTCCTTAGAACCATTATTAAATATAATGGGGGCTAGTTCTGTTTTAGGATATGCTATGGACTATGGGTATGTGGTCTTCATATTTACTCCCATAATATTGATTCCACCTATTTTTGCAGGAGCATTTAGGGCAGAAGGAGATATTAAAAGAGCAACTTTGCCTATGGTTGGTTCTGCAGTAATAAATATGATCTTAGACCCAATATTTATTTACACATTTGGTTGGGGTGTAAAAGGTGCTGCTCTTGCAACTGGTTTAGCTCCGGGAATAGGTCTTTTAATGATGATGTATTGGATTTTCATTAAGAATGACACATATTTATCATATAATCGAAAGAATTTTCATAATGATTTAAGCATGTATAAGGATATTTTAGCTGTAGGGATTCCAGCAAGTTTGGAACAGATGATAATGTCTGCACTTAACATTACTGTTAACTTTATGCTAACTTTAGTTTCAGGATCTGTTGCAGTGGCGGTTTATACAGCAGGTTGGAGATTAATCTCATTAGGTCTCTTGCCAGCTATTGGTGTGGGAACTGCCGCAATCACCGTTGCAGGTGTTGCATACGGTGCTAAAAAGTATGAGAACATCAGAACTGCATGCAGATATTCAGTTAAATTAGGTTTGATATCTTCAATTATTGTTTGCATATTGCTCTTTGTATTTGCAAATCAAGTGGCATACATATTCTCATATTCAGAGGCAAGTGCACATCTTGAACCGTTGATTGCTTCATTCATACAATTGATGTGCCTATTCATATTGTATGTTCCATTCGGTGCAAGTGCAGGAAATGTATTCCAAGGGCTTGGAAAAGGAACCACTTCCTTTATTTTAACTACATTTAGGGAATTTGTGCTTGTATTGATATTTGCATACCTATTAGGATTTGTTTTCAATATGGGAGAGCAAGGGATTTATTATGGAATGCTTTTAGGTGGTTTCTTAGGTTCCGTAATAGCATATGGATATATTGAGCTTTATGTGGACCGATTGATTAAGGGGAAAGTTAAGGGAAGCGAGATCTAGTTTTAAACTTTCCTAATTCTATTTTTCATTTATTTCATTTTTTAATTTATCTTCTTTAAAATTCATTGTTTTATTTTATTTTAAATACTTAATCTGGTAATATAAACTTTTTTAAATGATTTAATACAAATTAAGTAATAGAAAAAATTTAAGTTTATTAGGCGGTTAATTTAATATGCAAAAAGTAATTAATTCTCATTGTCACATTTATCCAAATAAGATTGCAGCAAGGGCTGTTGAAGGAATACGTGATTTTTATGACTTGCACATGTCTTTGAATGGGACTGTAGATGATTTGATTGAAGATGGAAATAAGGTAGGGGTAGTGCATTACCTTGTTCATTCAGTGGCAACAACTCCAAAGCAGGTCGAATCAATTAATGAGTTTATTTCACAGGAAGTTAAAGCACGTCCAGAGACTCTCACCGGCTTTGGAACACTTCACCCAGATAGTGAAGATATTGAAGGAGATCTTGATTACATTCTTGAGCTTGGTCTTAAAGGTGTAAAGGTTCACCCTGATTTCCAGCAATTTGCCTTAAATGAGGAAAGGGCATTCAAGATGGGAGAAGCAATCAATGAAAGAGGATTGCCTATCATGATTCACTGCGGTGACTTCAGGTATAACTATTCCAATCCAGAACATCTCAAGCCATTCCTTGAAGAGTTCCCTGATCTTACTGTAATTGGCGCTCATTTTGCAGGATGGAGCATGTGGGAAAAGGCAACTGAAGAATTGGCAGGAACTCCTAATCTATTTGTGGATTGCAGTTCAAGCTTATATGCATTGTCTCCTGAAACCGCAAAGGACTTGATTCATGCATACGGTGCAGACAGGGTTCTATGGGCTACTGATTTTCCAATGTGGGAATCTGTAAGTGAGATGGAAATGTTCAATAAGATTGATTTGACCGAAGAGGAAAGAAATTTGATTCTTTATGAAAATGCAGCTAAACTTTTAGGTTTAAAATAATAATTATAATACATTAATGATTATTTTTTTATAGAAATTTCTTTTATTTCTAATTTATTTTCTTGTTTTAGGTGGATATCATGTTTGATGTAGAAGCTATTGAAGCCGAGTATTTTACTTTAGATGAGTTTAAATTTAAAAACGGGGAAGTCTTAAAGGATGCAAAAGTTGAATACATTAGCTTTGGAACCCCACAATATGATGATAATGGAATCATTTCAAATGCTGTAATTTACTTCCATGGTTCCAGTGGAAGCTGTTACTCTGCAAGACGCATATCCGAGGATATGGGAAGCGGGGAAATATTTGATACAGACAAGTTTTTCTTTATTTCCTTAAGCGCTTTAGGATGCCCAGGTTCTCTAAGCCCATCTACAACTGGCCTTATGAATAAGTTTCCAGAGTATGATGTGGAAGATATGGTCAATTTCCAAAAGCAGTTCATTGAAGAGAAATTTGGAATCACTCATGTAAAGGGACTTATAGGAAACTCCATGGGAGGATTTGAAGCCTTGACTTGGGGTTGCGTTTATCCTGATTCAGTTGACTTTATCATTTCTCTTGTAAGCAGCTTTAAGGTAGGGGGACATAATTATGCCTTAAGCCAAATCATGAACAATATTTTGGTTTCAGATCCTGATTATAATGATGGGGCTTATGATTTGCCCCTTTCAGACTCATTAAAGAGAAGCTTAAAGCTTTCATCAGATGCAATGTACTGTTATGGATTGTCAAGAGAAGAGTATAGAAACAATATGACCAATGAGGAAATAGCGGAAGCTATGGCTGAATTTGCTGAGGAAATCTTGGAAGAGGATCCGAATGATTTGATTTATATGAATAGCTCTTCATTGGACTATGACTTGACTGATCAGTTGGAAAACATTACTGCTAAAGTCTTGATTATAGCTATTAATCAGGACCAATATTTCCCACCAAACCTTGATGCAATTCCAATGAGCAAAATGATTAAGGATAATAAATTGCTTATTTTTGACTCTTGCATGGGTCATGTCGGTTCAAATGAATTGTTTAAGATAAAAGATGATTTGGAAGAGTTTATTAAAGAATTTAGAGATAATTAAAGATTATTAGAGATAATTTGAGATTATTAGGGATTATTTGAGATTATTTGAGATTATTAGGGATTATTTGAGATTATTTGAGATTATTAGAAATTATAATAAATAAGGGATTAATATGTTAAACGTTAAAGTTGAAGATTATGGTGAAACTGAAGATCAAATGCACTATGTAACCTATAGAGTGTCTGATTTAAGTGAAAAGGAATTGGATTTTTTATTGAATAATTTGGAAGGGGAAACCGTTTTGGAAGATGGTGATTTGCTCTTAAACATATTCTATTCCAGAAAATTCTTCCCATTTGCTTCAGATGATGCTCATTTTAAGCTTGAAGACTTCATTAAAAGGGAAGAAATCGAAATGACTTATTTCATTGCAAGCTTCTTGGAAGACATGAAATAACTTTTTTTAAAATTTTACCTATTAGTTCATATTTTATTAGGTTAATCGGTGAATAAAATGAAAAATGATTTATTTGAATTGGCAGCATCCAGAAGATCTATCCGTAAATATGATGGTGAACCTATAGATCAAGAGATACTTGATGAGATAATGAAGGTTGCCCTTACTGCACCTTGCTCTTTTGGTCATCGTCCTGTAGAATTTGTTGTAGTTAAGGACCAAGATACCATAAAAGAATTAGCGACTTGTAAAAGTTTAGGTGGAAGTCAGATCATTGGTGCAAGTGCAGTTGTTGTCGTAATGGTCAATCTTAATCGTGGAGAGTTTTGGATAGAGGATGGTGCAATTGCTTCTTCATATATTCTTCTCGCAGCTGAACAGTATGGTCTTGGAGCTTGTTGGGTTCATATACGTAATAGAAGAGGTAAAAGAAAATCTTCAGATGAGGAAATCCGTGAACTATTGGATATTCCAGATGATTTTGCAGTTTTGAACCTTGTAGCTATTGGAGGCAAAGCTGAATTCAAGCAAGGATATAAAGAAGAAGATTTTGATAAAAGTAAAATTCATTTTGAAAAGTATTAATGCATTCAATTTATTTTATTTTTAAAAAAGAGTTAAAACGAGTTTTAAATTATTTTAAATTCTATAAAAAAAGAAATGATAAAAAGAATTATTCTTTTTATCTTATTATTTTACTATTTTTATTTGGATGCTTCTAGCATTCTTTCAATTGCATTGATTGATTTTTCCGCAATTTCTTCAGGAACAACAATTCTTGGTTCCTCATTTTTAAGACAGTCTCTTACCTTTTCAAGGGTGTGCAGTTTCATTGTTTTACAGATTGCACCTTCGAGTAAAGGATAGTAAGTCTTGTCTGGGAACTCTGATTTAAGTCTTGTAATCATATCAACTTCAGTTCCAATGACAAACTCCTCATTAGGGCTGTCCCTTACATGTGAAAGCATTCCACCAGTACTTAAGACATAGTCTGCAAGTTCCTGAACCTCTTTATTGGATTCTGGGTGAATTATGATGTCTGCATTAGGATATTTTTTCCTTGCATCTTCAATGTCCTCTTTGTGGAATAATTTGTGAACATAACAGTGCCCATCTCCTGGAATAGGGATGATCTTTTTATCAGTGAATGGCTTTACGAATTCTCCAAGATTGGTATCTGGTCCGAAGAGGATTGTATCTTGTTCGAGGCTTGCTACAACCTTTTTCACATTTCCGGAGGTGCAAAGAATGTCTGATTGAGCTTTTGCTTCACCAAGACTGTTTACGTATAAGCAGACTGCTGCATCAGGATATTTTTCTTTTGCTTCTTTGACCTGTTCTCCAGTAAGCATGTGTGCCATAGGGCATTCTGCATCAATGTCTGGGATTAGAACTTTTTTATCTGGGTTTAGCATATATGCAGTTTCTGCCATAAAGTCTACTCCACAGAAGACAATGATGTCCCTGTCTTCCACTTCATTAGCTTTAATGCATAATTCCAATGAGTCTCCAAGGAAATCAGCTATTTCCTGAATTTCCTTAGGTTGATAATTATGTGCGAGGATGATTGCATTCTTTTCCTCTTTCAATTGAATAATTTCTTTCTGTAATTCGTTGGTCATTATTATTCCTCTTTTCAATATTCAAAATAATAATCATTAAAATTATCATTAATAAATAATCATTAAAATAATCATTAAAATAATCCTTGATAAGAAACTTTAATAAATATTCCTTATATTCATATTATTATTTAATTCTTTTCACTTAAAAGATTAACGATTGTTATTATAATCCATTTAATTGTTTTTTCTATATTCATCTGTCAATCTATTGATGTTTTCAAGGATTCTTATTTTACCGCAATCAATATATTTATAATCCTTTATCCAATAGCTTACCTCTACCTTAGGTCCCCATTCTGTGTAATCCTTTGAAAAGATTGTGGTCTTATCGTTGACAACCCAATCATAGGAATACATGATTTCATCAAGCTCTTCTTTGAATTGGTATATGTCGATTCCATGAGGCAATACAGCATTTATTCTTAGTCTGTGATCTTCAGTTGCCTTGTAGGTCTTATAGATGTTTTTGGATAAGACAGAATTAGGAATGGTTATTTCATAATTGTCCTGGTTTATCATTGTAGTATTTCTAAAGCCAACTTTTTTGATGGTTCCCTTGAAGTTGTTTATCTCAATCACATTTCCGACTTGAATCTTTTTGTCGCTGATTACAAAGATTCCTGAAATGAAGTTTGAAACGATGTCTTGGGAAGCAAGACCGATTACAATACCTATAACACCTAAACTGATTATGATGCTTTCCAAATTAATTCCAAGAACATGCAATATCCAAGCAATGGCTATAATGATTACTGTGTATTTAATTATGTCCTTAAACAGATAATGTGCCGTAAGGTTCAAATCAAATTCCTTTTCCATTTTATTAAGGATCTTATCACCTATCTTAATAGAAATCATTCCGCCAATGATAATGAGTATGATGGAAATTATATTATCCAAATTAAAAAGATGAAGTATTATCTCCAGTATTCTAGAACCGTAATCCATTTTTTCACCTATTCATTATTTACAGTTAATATGTTCTTAAAGTTTACAGTAGTCTTATCCTTTCCAATATTTATTTCTGTAAAGTCATTGGCCACAATAGTGTTTTCAAATATTTCCTTCGCTTCATCCTTGATGTTTAAGTCAGTAGTGTATCTTGTGCTTATGTGTGTCAGTACCAATAGCTTCACATTTGCCTCTTTGGCTATTTCTGCGGCTTCCTTTGATGTTGAATGGCAGTTTTCAATTGCCTTGTCCTTGTCCGCATCTTCGTAGGTTGCTTCATGAATCAAAACATCGCTGTCTTTAGCAAGTTCAATCAATTTGTCGCAAGGTCTTGTATCGCCGGAATATGTGACTTTCTTGCCTTCTCTTGGAGGGCCTAACACCTGTTCCGGCTTGATTATCTTTCCATCAACTTCCACTTCCTGGCCGTTGTGAAGCTTTCCAAATGCAGGGCCTACTGGAACTCCAAGTTCAATTGCCTTTTCCCTTAGGAAACGAGGCTTTTTCTTTTCGTAGATGGAATATGCTAGATTTTCAATATTATGTTCTGCAATTATTGATTTGATGATATATTCATCAGTTTCAACAACTATTCCTTCATCAATTTCATGAACATTGATATTGAAGTTTATTTGGAAATAACCATAGTTGGAAATTGTATAGATTATCTTTCCTAATCCTTTAGGTCCGTAAATGTCTAAATCTTCCTCTCTTCCTCTGAAACCCATGGATTGGATAAGGCCTGCCAAACCTAAGATATGGTCTCCATGAAAATGGCTGATGAATATCTTGTCTATTTTCATAGGGCTTATTTTAGCATAAGTCAATTGCCTTTGTGTTCCTTCTCCACAATCAAAGAGAATTGTATCCTTAAAGTATTTTAAAATAATTCCCGCATGATTCCTATATTTTGAAGGTACAGCAGATGAGGTTCCTAAAAATGTTATTTCCATAAAATCACTCAATATCATAAATAGTTAATGAATAAGTTTTAGTTAATGAATTAGTTTTAGTTAATGAATTAGTTTTAGTTAATGAATTAGTTTGTTTATTTATTTTCTAACTTATTTTGTAATTTTTACATTTCTAATAATATTTTGTTAATTAAAATATATAAAATATATTAATGCTATAAAACAAATATTATTTTAATTAGAAAGAATGCTTTGGTGTAAAAATGGATGAAATTATAAAATATATGCTTAAGGAAGATGAAGGGTTTGGAGACATCACTTCAAATGCCTTAATTCCAGAAAATAAAATATTTTATGCTAAATTGATTTCTAAAGATGATGGAATCCTTGCAGGAATCGAAATCATAAAGGAAATGTTTATGGAGTATGGCATTGAAATCATTTCCTCCAAAAAGGATGGGGATGAAATTGCTAAGGGGGATGTCCTTTTGGAACTTGAAGGGAATGCTCGTAAGATTCTCCTTTTAGAGCGCACTGCACTTAATTTGCTTATGAGAATGTCTGGTGTAGCTACTGTGACCAATAGGATTGTAAAAAAGGTGAGGGAGGTGAATCCTAAAATAAGGGTTGCAGGTACTCGTAAGACTGCTCCGGCACTTCAAAAGTATGATAAGTTAGCTATTGCAATTGGCGGTGGAGACCCTCATAGATATGCATTGGATGATATGATTTTGATTAAGGACAATCATATTGCCGTTGTAGGCTCTGTTAAGGAAGCCCTCAGACTAGCTAAAGAGAACAACAGCTTTTCCAAAAAGATTGAGATTGAGGTTGAATCAACTGAAGATGCAATCATTGCATGTGAAAATGGTGCAGACATTGTGATGTTTGACAATATGTCTCCTGAAGAAGCCCAAAGCACATTAAATGCATTAGAAGAGAAGGATTTAAGAAAAGAGGTATTGATTGAGATTTCAGGCGGAATCACTGAAGACAATATTTTGAATTATGCTCCATTGGATGTGGATATAATCTCATTAGGTTCCATAACCCATCAGGCCAGCAGCCTGAACTTTAGTTTGGATATGGACTAATCAATTGTAAACCTTATAATATTTCTTAACCAATTATATTCTGAATCCTTTATAAGATGATAGATAAATTTATATGTTTTATTGTTTAATGTTAATATAACTTTGATATGAGGTGAAAAATATGACAAACCTTGAAAAGAATATAGAAGAAAAACTCACTGAAGTATTTAAAGCAGATTTAGAAAAGGAAGATTTTGAATTGAATTATCTCATAACCGATGATGTGATCACTTTCTTTTTTGGAATTTCAGAAGGAAAAGAACTTTCACTTGATGCAATTGAAAAGATTTCAAGCATAATCGATGGCAGATTTGAAGGTTCCAATATCGTAAATCAGGAATACAGATATAAATTTAATTTAGATCCTTGTGCGGAATAGATTAATTTAAATTAATCTTAAATTAAATTATTCTTAATTTAAATTATCTTAAATAGAAAAATTTAATTTTAATTTTTTTATTTTATTTAATTATTTTAAATTTATTATTTTAATTTTATTATTTTATTTTTTACTTTTATTTTTTACTTTTATTTTTTCATTATTTTTTATCGAAATTTTTCAACTTTATTTTATACATATCTTACTATTTCTATTTTTTGCAACAATTTTAATTAATTTTCTAATCAATAATTTTTATATTTTCTATAAAATCTATGATTTTAAAAAAGGGATTTTCTTATTTTTATAAGCTATCAAAATTATTGATTTTTGCTATAAGAATTCATATGGTTTATATCTTAACTTTATGAAAAATTAATCATATAATTAAAATTATGCGATACCTTTATATATTTCTTTAAATAAATATATAATTACATCTAGATAAGCAAATGAATTTTTCAGATTTTAAATCATTTTTTATTGAAAAATAATTTGAATTTTTAATCTAAATTTATATTTCAATTGCTTTTCATGATTTATTTGAAATTTAGAAAAATTTTATTAATATTAGAATTTTTATTATTTTCATTTGTGATCAATTATTCGAAATAATAAATTTTTATGAACTAATTATTGCATTAGCCAGTTGATAATTCAGTTGTAAACTATTAATAAAATTTATAAAATATTATGGAGTCGTTTTTTATGGCTGAAGAAGAATTTAATGAAGAAGAAATCTTAGAGGAAGAAGAGGTAGATGATTTACCTTTCGCTAAAGCAGAAGTTGTTCGTTTAATGAAACAAAACCTTGATAGTGACAAAATGATTAGGGAAAGAGTAAAAGTTGAAATGAACAAATTCTTAGGAGATATTCTTAAACAAGTTTGTCAACAACTTAACGAGTACCCATATACCACTATTGAGTATGAAATGCTTAAAGAGTCAACCTATCCATACACTAACATCAAAAGAATCAACCAAGAAAAAGAAAGAATCTTATTGCACTTAAACGCTATCAAAGCAGATTGTGATGCATTAGCTATGGATGTACAAAAAACTCTCAAATTAAAAGATGTCGTAGATGAAGATGAATTCACTCCATTATCTATGACAAAACAAGAAGAAGATGAAGAAGTGGAAGAATAATTCTTCTCTTTTTTTATTTTTTTTTTCAATGCTAATTTTAACAAACTTTAATGCTATTTTTAACAAAAGTAATGTTATTTTTAACAAACTTTAATGCTATTTTTTATTAATAAAATTTAATGATATTATTTACAATTTTCAACTTTTTTTTATTTATGGCCTTATTTTTTATAAATT
>JADLKP010000241.1 GCA_016838945.1 Methanobrevibacter sp. | reverse complement strand
TTAATAGAAAATGAAAATAATATTAAAAATAAAATTAAAAAAATACTAAAAAAAGAAATATTAAAAAATTAAATTGTGAAAAAATAAAAAAAGTAAAAGAAAATAAAAATAATTAAAGCAAAGCATATCCTGCTTCGAATGCTTGAATATTCTTATCTTCAGTTCCTTTTGGTACACTGTCCAAAATAGCTTGTTTTGCTGCATCAACTGAAACGACTTCAGTGACCTTGACGATTGCACCAATCATCACAATATTTGCAACGATTCTAAGTCCGACATCTTCAGTTGCAGTCTTAGTTGCAGGTGCTCTGTAAAGCTTTATCTTGTGTTCCTTTACAAAATCAACTATCTCTTCTTCAACAATCATGTCAGGATCGATAATCAAGACACCTTCATCCTTCAAATCACCCATATACTTTATTAAAGCTTCATGGGACATTGCAACCAAAATGTCTGGGCTGGTTACTTTAGGATAGTCGATTTCTTCATCATCAATAACAACTTCAGTTCTTGAAGCTCCTCCACGAGCTTCAGGACCGTAGGATTGAGTTTGAACAGCATTCTTATTATCAAAGAGTGAAGCAGCCTTACCAATGATAACTCCTGCCATAATTACTCCCTGACCACCAAAACCTGCTATACGAACTTCAGTTCTCATTTAATCCAACTCCTCAAATGCAGACTTAATGGCTAATGGCTTGTCTGAATTCTCTTCAGCCAATGCCTTAATGTTATCAGTTAATTCAGCATGTGGCTTATTAGCAAATTCACCAACAATGATCTTGCCTTCCAATTCTGATTCTTCCATTTTCTCTGCTCTTCTTTTATTGATGCTATTTTCCTTGATCCATTCAAACATTTGCAATGGAGTTCTCATCTTGTTTTTACGACCAAAGTAAGTTGGGCATTGGGAAACAACTTCAATAAATGAGAAACCGTCATTTTCCAAACCTTTTTGAATAGCTTTGGACAATTGAAGAGGGTGAGTGGTAGTCCATCTTGCAACATAGGATGCACCAGCTGCACTGACAAGTTCAGCTAAATTAAAAGGCATGTCCCTTGACCCGTAAGGTGCAGTTGTACCGAAACTTCCTTTAGGGGAAGTAGGGCTGATTTGACCACCGGTCATACCATAAATATTATTGTTTATACAGATAACAGTGAGATTAATGTTTCTTCTTGCAGCATGAATCAAATGGTTTCCTCCAATGGATGCAGCATCTCCGTCACCAGTGAATACAACAACATTCAAATCAGGGTTTCCTACCTTCAATCCAGTAGCAAAGCTTAAAGCTCTTCCGTGGGTTGTGTGGAGAGAATCGCATTTCGCATAACCTGGAATCCTTGAGGAACAACCGATACCGGAAACCATAGCGACATTCTCAAAATCGATGCCTGTTCCTTCCAAACCTTTAAAGAATGTGCTCATTACAGTACCGTTTCCACAACCTGGACAGAAAATGTGTGGCAATCTTTCTTCTCTAAGATATTTTTTATATGGGCTTTCCTTTTCTACCATCTTACCACCTATGCATTAATCTCCTTAATCTTATCATAAATTTCATCAGGCTTGTGGAGAATTCCTCCAATCTTGCCAATCAAGTGTACATCAGCTTCTCCATGTGCTGCCCTTTCAACTTCATGAACCAATTGACCTAAGTTCATTTCAGGAACAATTATGTCACTTGCAGTTTTAGCGATTTCAGCAATCTCCTCTTCTGGGAAAGGCCATGGAGTATCAATCTTAAGGGATCCTACCTTGATGCCTTCTTCCCTTGCCTTTTTCATAGCGGCTCCAACAGAACGGTATGGAGAACCGCAGGAAACAACAACAATATCTGCATCATCACAATTTTCCTTTTTGACTGAACAGATATCCTTCCTATGCATCAAGACCTTATTGCATAATCTTTCAACCAATTCTGTATGGGTGTCTGGGTCGTTGGTGTCAGGATAACCTCTTTCATCGTGAGTGAGGCCAGTTACGTGAATATTGAATCCATCACCAAATGCAGGCATAGGAGTGGTTCCATCTTCAGGAGCATCAAATGGCAAGTATTGTCCATCCACTTTTTCAGGTCTCTTACGAGCTACAATATCAGCATTATCAGGGATGATCAATTTTTCTCTCATATGACCTACAACTTCATCAGCAAGAACTGTTACAGGGACTCTGTACTCTTCAGCTAAATTAAATGCCTTGATTGTAAAGTCAAAGAATTCCTGAACGGATGAAGGTGCCAAAGCTATAGGTTCATAATCCCCATGGGATCCCCAGCGAACCTGCATGATATCTGCTTGTGCAGACATGGTAGGCTGACCGGTTGATGGAGAACCTCTTTGAACATTGATGATTACAATAGGAGTTTCTGTAATGAAACCATAACCGATATTTTCCTGCATCAAGGAAATGCCTGGACCGGATGTAGCGGTCATTGCTTTCATACCACTCCAGCTAGCGCCGATAATGGCTCCAGCAGATGCAATTTCATCTTCCATTTGAACAAAGGAACCTCCATATTTTGGAAGCAATATTGACATTTGTTCTGCAATCTCAGTAGATGGAGTAATTGGATAGCCTGCAAAGAATCTGCAGTTTGCAGCTATTGCACCTAAAGCGCAAGCCTCATTTCCTTGAACAAAACGTTCTTCAACCATAATCATTCCACCTCTTTTTCAACATAAATAGCTTGATCAGGACAGGACACTTCACATAAGCCACATTTGGTGCAAGCTTCCTCATTTTCTGGGAAAGGAAGATATACATTTTTTGTGTTTACCTTATCAGATTTTGAATAAACTTTTTTAGGGCATGTTGCTATGCAAATATCGCATCCTTTACAAAGCTTAGAATCTATAATAATCATTAAATCATCTCACATTCCATAATTAAAATACTGCAATAATTATTCTAAATATTAGACCAAATACCTTAAATTCCATTAAAAAATCTAAGATATAAATCATAATATTAATATATATTGTCTTATTTATTTAAATAATTTAGTATAATTAACAAAGAAAACGTATTAAGGGTGCTATTTGATACTGTGCAAAGAGTTAAGCATGACAG
>JADLKP010000240.1 GCA_016838945.1 Methanobrevibacter sp. | reverse complement strand
TAAAAAAAGTTAAAAAAAAACTAAAAAAATTATATAAAAAAAGATAGAATAAAAAATTATAAAAAAAATAAAATTGATAAGAGGAAAATCCTCTTATATCCATTTTAAATACATTATACTTTAGCTAGAATGGAATAGCCGCATATTTATTTAGATTGCTATATGAGTTAGTATTCCAATTCTTAATATTACCTAATTGGTTTCTTGAGCTTGTTGCATCCGCAGAATACCAAACGCCATTAACGAGAATTTGTGCCCATACGTGTCCGGTTACCAATCCACTTGAGAAAGTGCAGCCTTTTGCATGAGAATATCTTGCATGAATACCAGCAGCCCTACACAAAGCCACCACTAAACTTGCCTGATCCACACAGTTACCGGAACCTGCACTTAATGTACCTGCTGCTCCATGTTTGGAGTTTGCATAGTAACTGTAATCAATCTCATCCCTTACATAATTGTATATTGCAAGAGCCTTTGCATCTGTAGTAGTCAAACCTTTGGTTAACTTATTCGCCAAATCCTTAATTGAACTTGTAATGGCTGATTGGCCAGTTCCAATTAAATATTTAGCAAGGTCTGTTTCAGTATTTTTCTCATTCAAACCGTTCTTGAACTGAGCAGAGCTATAGTTTATCTTATCAGAAACTCCGGAAGGAACTACAGAACTGCTGAATACAGAGCTTTGGAATGTACAATAGGACGGCAAATAGTTTTTAGATTTGTAGAAATCCAAAATCTTTGCAAATGCATAAGTGTATACATCAAATCTTGCATTACCTAATGAAGCACCAGAACCATTATAAACCTTAGCGTAAACCGGAGGAGTCTTGTTAGCCTCCTCAAAAGACATTACTCTTTTTGCCAAGTCAAGATATTGGGCCTTATAGACCTTAGCATTAATTGTGCTATCTGATGAATTGCAGTTAGCCATGCTACTTGGCAAAGTAATATACTTACTGCTACCAGCATTAATATTATAAATAGCTTTGGACATTAGATAGGAGAATTGAGAAACACTGAGCTTTGTACCTGCCACTGTAACAGTGTTAGGCAATACAGCTTTAGAGTTTACATAACTCTCAACATTACTAGCCGCTGCTTCAATATCACTTATGAAAAATCTACTAGTACTGTTTTTTACAGTAACTGTTCTAGTTAATTTTGATGACTTATAACTAGAAGAACCACCAAATGAAGAGACTACAGAGTATTTTCCTGAAACCAAATTAATGTTTAAGGAAGCAGCTCCGTTAGAATCAGTGGTTTTGCTGTAAGATTTACCAGATATTGTTATAGTAATCTTTTGATTTGCTAATGCTTTTCCATTTTCATCAACTAATGTAATTTTATAAGGGTCTCCTCTTGTAATTGTAGTTGAAGCATCTTTGATTGCTGTAGTTTTTTGTGAAATTGTGGTTGTAATTGCACTGCTTTCAAAAGTACAATAGTTAGGCAAATAGCTTTTAGATTTGTGGAAATCTAAAATCTTTGAGAATGCAAAAGTGTATAAATCGAAATTTGCATTGCCTACTGTCTTTTTAGAGCTGTCTTTAACTGCAACATAACTAGGAGGTACTTTCTTAGATTCAATAGTGGAAGCAACTCCTTTTGCTAAATCTACATATTGAGCCTTATAAACAGTAGATTTTAATGAGTATGCAGAAGAACCGCCATTTGAAATACCGCTTAATAGAGTAATATCCTTTTTATTATTTGAATTCAAATTGGATATCGCTTTTGAAGCGAGATAAGAAAACTCAGAAATCTTAAGAGTTTTAGATCCGACAGTTACAGTGTTAGGCAATTTTTTGTTTTTTGCAACAAAAGCCTTCACATTTGTAGCAGCAGTTTCAATTTCCTTAATTGAAAAGCCGTTAGGATTCTTGTTAACGGTTAATGTTACGGATAAGCTTGAAGACTTATAGTTACTTGAACCTGCAAATGAACAGACCACAGGATATTTGTTTGGAGACAAATTAATAGTCAAAGACGCAATACCCTTGGAATCTGTAGTTTTAGCATAAGTCTTGCCGCTGACTTTAATATTGACTTTTTGATTAGCCAAAGCCTTGCCGCTGCTGTCCTTCAGAGTAACTGAAAATGCATTTCCTTTAATGACACTATTTCCATTGGAACTAATGCTTGTAGGTTTGGCATTAACAGATAATGTCAATGAAAGACTTGATGCACTGTAAACGGATGTGCCATCAAAAGTACAAACTATAGGATATTTGCTTCCCTTTAAGTTAATTGTTAATGAAGCAAGACCATTGGAATTTGTAGTTTTAGAATAGGTTTTGCCACTGATCTTAAAATTAACTTTTTGATTGGATAAAGCCTTACCCTTAGCATCTTTTAAAGTAATAGAAAATGATTCTCCTCTGTAAATAGAGCTACTACTTGCTTTGATGCTTGTTTTGGTTTTTGCACCAGCTTGTAAAGTTGAGGATCCTTCTTCAGAAGCACCTAAAACACCTTTAGAGTTCTTATCATCTAAATCATATTCCAAATCAGAATCTTCTGCAGTATAATCAGTACTTAAAACTTCATTTTCCGAATTTACATCACTTGCACCAGCATTTTCAGAAGCCAATTCATTTGAGCTGGAACCACTAGCAATATTTTCAGAATTGCTAGAAACACTGGAAGCAGATAAATCATCTGATGCAGATAATGAATCCGAATCATCAATATCCATAGCAGCTGCTGAAGAGACTAAACAAAATCCCATGAGCAAAACCGCTAAAAGCAATGTGAGATCCTTAATTGAAATCATTTCACCTCACGTTCCAGAATGACCTAAAATTATACTCTTATAAATTATAATTTTAATCGTTCGATCATTTTATAAAATTTTTTATAAAAAATCTAAAAATATTGAATTATTCTTTTAGATATCAAACAATCGAGTATTATTAACTCCATTTTAATAATACTACAAACCACCCTGAATATTTCTTAACTTGAAAATTTTGCTTTAAAAACAAAAAGTTCAAATTAGAATATTTAATAATTTTATTTTATTATTATATAAATATTTCTGAAAAAAATTTCTCAAACCAAGCATTTTACACAATTGATTAATAAAAATAAAA
>JADLKP010000239.1 GCA_016838945.1 Methanobrevibacter sp. | reverse complement strand
AAGATTTAATTAAACTAAAATTTTTTAAAAGGTATAAATATGGCAAATCTTAAAATAGGTTTAGCAGGTAATCCTAATGTAGGAAAAACCACTTTATTCAATACTTTGACTGGTTTAAACCAACATGTAGGTAATTGGCCTGGTAAAACCGTAGCACAAGCAAAAGGCCATTATAAGCATAATGGCAGTGAAGTAGAAGTAATAGATCTACCTGGTAACTATGCTTTAAGTGCTCATTCAATGGAAGAGATTGTATCAAGAGACTTCATCGTAGATGAAGACGCTGATGTAATCGTGAACATCATAGATGCAGCTAACATTGAAAGAAACCTGTATCTTACTGTTCAAATGATGGAACTCGGAGCTAATTTGGTTGTAGCTTTAAACATGAATAAGTATGCTCAGGATAAAGGGTATACCATCAATGCAAACAAGCTTTCTGAATTATTAGGGGTTCCTGTTGTTGAAATCGAAGCAAATAGTGATACCGGTAAGGAAGAATTACTCAGAACTATTGAACAAGCAGCCCAAAACCCAGTGGACACTACTGAAAGATTGGTTTATAACAATGAACTTAAAGAACATATCGCTGAGCTTCAGGCTGTTATAGAAGAAGATAAGAACTTACTTGACGTTCCTTCATCATGGATTGCAATCAAATTGCTTGAAAATGATGAGATTGTAGAAGAGAAAATTGAAGGGTCATCAAAAAGGAACAACATTCAATCTGAAACCCAAAAAGTCAAGGACCACTTGAAGGGCATTTTTGGAGAAGGCAGTGAAGAGGTTATCGCAAATGCAAGATATGCATTCATTGATGGATTATTGAAGGAATCTCTTTCAAAGCCGGATAGTTTAAAAATCTCAATAAGTGAAAAAATCGACAGGATTGTCACCAACAGAATTTTGGGCTTCCCTATTTTCATAGTTTTAATGTACATAATGTTTGAAGTCGTATTTACATTTGGTGCACCTTTCCAAGATTTGATTGATGAATTCTTTGGAATGCTTGGTGATTTCGTAATAGCTTCCCTTGGTGAAACAATGCTTTCATCTTTCCTCGTCGATGGTCTCATTGGAGGAGTAGGTGGGGTACTTGTGTTCTTGCCTCAAATTATTCTACTGTTCTTGATCATCAGTTTCCTTGAAGACTGCGGTTATTTGGCAAGAGCAGCATTTGTTATGGACAAGCTTATGCACAAGTTTGTTGGATTGCATGGTAAGGCATTCATCCCAATGCTTTTAGGATTCGGTTGTGGTGTACCGGGTATCATGGCAACCAGAACTATGGAAAACGAAAAGGACAGATTGATCACCATGTTGATTGTGCCGTTCATGTCCTGTTCTGCTAGAATGCCAGTGTACTTGTTATTGGTTGGTGCATTTTTCGCAGCTAACCAAAGTCTCGTAATCTTATCCTTGTACTTGTTAGGCATAATTGTGGCAGTAATTGTTGCATTTATCCTAAGAAAAACTACATTTAAGGAAATGTCCGCTCCATTTGTAATGGAATTGCCTGATTATAAGTTGCCTACTATCAGAGGTATCTTAATGCACACCCTTGAAAAATCTTGGGGTTTCATTAAAAAGGCAGGTACCATTATTCTTGTTGCAAGTATTGTAATTTGGATGTTAAGTTACTTCCCTGCAGGAGTAGAATATGGATCTCAAGAAAGTGCAATCGGTACAATAGGTACCGTTATCGCGCCTGTATTCGCTCCTTTAGGATTCGGCGAATGGCAACCAGCTGTAGCATTGGCATTTGGTCTTGTCGCTAAGGAGGTTGTAGTCGGTACCTTCAGCTCACTATTCGGAGTGGCGGAGGAGGGAGCCGGAATCGCCGCAGCAATGCACGGAATATTCACTCCTCTTACAGCTTATGTATTCATGGTATTCGTATTGCTGTACATACCTTGTTTCGCAGCCCTTGGGGCAATCAAACAGGAAACAGGAGGATGGAAATATCCATTGATCATGTCTGCAGTTACTTTAGTTACTGCGTATGTGGTTTCCTTCATAGTATATATGGTAGGACTTGGATTAGGATTGGGTTAACCCAATTCTAATTTCATTCTTTTCTTTATTTGATTTAATATTTCTTTATCCTCACTTCATTTAACTGAAGAGAGAAGATGGATATTAAATGAAATAAAGGAAATGCTTTTAAAATTAAGAATTGTTAAATTTGCAAGTGGGATAAATGTTCAATACATTAAAATCAATTTTTTTCTTTATCGTTGCCGGTTTTTTTGAAATCGGTGGAGGATATTTGATTTGGCTATGGTTAAGGGAAGGTAAAGGAATAGAATTCGCTATTTTAGGCGCAATTATTTTGTTTCTTTATGGAATTGTCCCCACATTCCAACCGGCTAGTTTTGGAAAAACATATGCTGCTTATGGAGGTATATTTATAGTTTTGTCTCTTTTATGGGGATGGAAAATAGATAATGTTGTTCCAGACCAATTTGATATAATCGGAGCATGCATAGCCTTAATAGGGGTGTTTGTGATAATGTATTGGCCCAGAGCATTGGCATAATTCATTTTTTAAAAGTTTTTTATTAGGATAGTTGAAATTTGCAGTATCGTTTATACAGAATGAGGTGATATTATGCAATGTAGTATGTGCGGATATGAGTTTGATCCATTGGAAGGGGGATCATGTGGCAGTTGCGGACAATGTAAAGGATGCAATAAGGCATTTTGTCCAAGATGCGGATATGGAAACTCTTTAGCTACTGTAAAGGAATTTGATTATATTTCAAAACTTCAAAAAAAGATCAAATCCCTAAAATCAATGATTTAATATTTTTTTTTTAAAACATTGATTAAAACACTGTTTTTAATCAATAAATATTTAAATTAAATTAATTTTACATAATAAATACCTATTTTTATTAATTATTAAAAAGCAATATTATGGTGGGGTATTTATTAAAATAAATATTTTTTATTATTTATATGTTCTTTTAAAGACTTTTCATTAATTTTTATACTAATTTTCATCATTTCAATTGATTAAATATCTTCTTTTTAAGAATGAATGCTTATTTTGCATAGTTTATATGAATAGTATTCAATTATTGTTCTATTTTTCTTTAAATTAAATGTCTTTTTT
>JADLKP010000238.1 GCA_016838945.1 Methanobrevibacter sp. | reverse complement strand
TAATATTTAATAAATACTTTTAATAAATATTAAACTAGAATGTTTTATTATTGAAATAATAGTTTATCTGAAATATTATTTTATGTAAATAATATTTTTTGTAAATAATATTTTTTGTAAATAATCATTAATGAATTATTATGAATTTTTCAATAAATGCATTTTTAATTTAATTATTTTTATTATTCATTCATTTGGAGGAATATTTTGACAAACAAAGAAATTCCTAAAGATTATGACCCTAAAAATGAAGAAAAATGGCAGAAAAAATGGGAAGATGATGAAGTTTATAAATTTATTGGTGATGGAACCAGACCAAGATATATCATAGACACTCCACCACCTTATCCAACTGGGCTCCTTCATATGGGCCACATTTTAAACTGGGCTTATATGGATTTCAATGCAAGATACAGAAGGGAGAAAGGTATGGATGTATTGTTCCCACAAGGATGGGACTGTCATGGTCTCCCTACTGAAGTAAAAGTGGAAGAAACCCATAACATTAAAAAGAATGATGTTACAAGAGCAGAGTTCAGAGATATGTGTACTGAACTCACAACACACAACATTGAAGTTATGAGAGGACAAATGCGTTCCGTTGGTTTCTCACAGGATTGGAGTAGAGAATACATTACCATGACTCCTGAGTACAGAAAAAGAACCCAATTATCATTCTTGAAAATGTATGATCAAGGTTTGATCTACCAAGGCATTCACCCTGTAAACTGGTGTCCAAGATGTGAAACAGCTATTGCATTTGCTGAAGTGGAATACAGCGACAACACTACTTTCTTGAACTATGTGAATTTCCCACCTGCAGATGTTCCAGATGAAGTGCTTGCAGATGTTGAAGGAAATTCCTATGTGAGATATGCGGATTTCCCAGACAAGGCTGATGCAAGTGTACCTGGTGTATTGATTGCAACCACTCGTCCTGAACTTATGTCTGCTTGTGTGGCAGTTGTTGTTCACCCTGATGATGAAAGATACAACTCATTGTTAGGCAAATATGTGGAAGTTCCTTTATCTGGTCAAAAGGTTAAGATCATTGCTGATGAAGAGGTGGACATGGAATATGGTACCGGTGCAGTAATGATTTGTACCTTCGGGGATAAAACTGACGTTGCTTGGGTAAACAAATATGACCTTGATGTTATTGAAGCTATTTCTGAACAAGGAATACTCACTGAAGCTGCAGGAAGATATGAAGGCATGGAACTTTCGGATGCTAAAAAGCAAACCATAGAAGACTTGAAAGCTGAAGGTTACCTAACTAAACAAGAGGAAGCTGACCAAAATGTGGGTCAATGTTGGAGATGTAAGACCCCTATTGAAATTTTGGTTAAAAAGCAATGGTTTGTAGCTGTTACCAAAATGATTGATGAAAGTAAAAAGGCTTCAAATGAAATGCGTTGGGTTCCAGAACATATGGAAAGCCGTTTATTGAATTGGGCAGATTCCATGGAATGGGATTGGTGTATTTCCAGACAAAGATTATTTGCAACCCCTATACCTGTTTGGTATTGTAAGGAATGTGGTAAGGTCATGTTGCCTGATGAAGACCAATTGCCAATAGACCCTACAGTTGACAAGCCAAAACATGCATGCGAATGCGGATGCACTGAATTCATCGGTGAAGAGGATGTATTGGACACTTGGATGGACAGTTCCATTTCTCCATTGTCTGTTGCAAACTGGCCAAATCCTGGTTGGGAGGACATTTTCCCATCAAGCATTCGTCCACAAGGACACGATATTATCAGGACTTGGGCATTCTATACAACTCTTAGATGTTTAGCTTTAACCGGTCAAAAACCATTTGATGACATTGTAATCAACGGTATGGTATTTGGTGAAGACGGTTACAAAATGAGCAAATCCCGTGGAAATGTAACAGGTCCTGAAGAGGTAATTGCTGAATATGGTGCAGATCCTTTAAGATTATGGGCTGCAAATAGTGTACCAGGTTCTGATGTTGCATTTGATTGGAAAAACATCAAGCATGGTTATAAATTCATTAGAAAATTCTGGAATGCATTCAGATTTATCAGCATGCACATCTTCGATGAAGAGTCTGAAAAGGCTTTAAGCGGAGATATTGAAGCTATTAAGGCAAACTTAAATCCAATGGATACGTGGATTTTTGCAAAACTCAACAAGGTCAATAGGATTGTTGATGAAGCATTCTATGATTATAATTACAGCATTGCAGTAAATACAATTGAACAGTTTGTATGGCATGATTTCTGTGATGAGTACATTGAAGCGGTAAAATACAGATTATACAATGATGATATTTCTGAAGAATCAAGAATTGCAGCTAAATATACACTTAGAACTGTAATTGAAGACACCTTAAAATTGCTCGCTCCAATTGCACCATTCTTTGCTGAAGAGGTTTACCAATACTTCGATGAAGACACAAGCATCCACAGTACCCTTTGGCCTGAAATTGACCCTAAATTAGATTCTATAGAAATTGAAAAAGATGGTGATTTAGCTATTGAACTCATTGGTGAAGTAAGAAGATTCAAGTCAGCTTCCAAAATCCCATTGAATGCAGATGTGGAAAGTGCAACTGTTTACTTAAATGATAAGACTGAAGACTTGAAAGATGTATTCGAACACTTTGCAGATGACATTAAAGGTACTTTAAAAATCCAAAACTTCCAAGTCACTACCGGTAAACCTGAAGTTCATGAGAAAGTCATAGAAATTGAACCGGACATGAGTAAGATTGGACCAACCTTTAAGAAGAATGCAGGTCAAGTAATAGGATTCATCAAATCAACCGATCCTGATGAAATAGCTAAGCAATTAGCTGAAAATGGTGAAATAGCCATTGCTGATGGTGTCATCACTGAAGATTTCCTAAAGATGAAAAAGGAAATCGTAGGTGCAAGCGGTAAAAAGGTTGATATATTGCAATCTGAAAAGCTTGGCGTTATCGTAGAAGTAATCAGATAATTGCTTTAACTATCTTTTAAATATAATTAATTTCATGAAAAGTTTAATCTTTTCATGCAATTCTTTTTTTATTTATTTAATCATTTACCAATTTATCATAATTCGATTATCTTTTATCCTTTTAGTCAATTTTCAATTTATTAATTTACTTTTTCAATTTAT
>JADLKP010000237.1 GCA_016838945.1 Methanobrevibacter sp. | reverse complement strand
ATAATTAAAACAATAGTTATATTATTAACTTTTTGTTAGGAAATAAAATTTTAATAATTTTATTCTTATCACTAATTTAATTAAAGATTATTTAAAAAAATATATGAGGAGATAATATGTCTGAAGAATTAGCACTTGCTGTTAAAGATGCAGTTTCTGTTGTAAACGACCCTCACATGGGCGTAAGTATTGTAGATATGGGTATCGTTCAATCCATTGCGATTGAAGGATCCACTGCTGAATTGGTAATTAAACCTACTAACCCTGGTTGTATGAGTGTAACCCGTATTGCTGCACAAGCTAAAGCTGAAGCTTTAAAAGTAGAAGGAATCGACAAAGTTAAACTCATTATTGAAGGTCACGTAATGGCTGACTCTCTTAATGAAATGCTTAACAGAGATAATTAAGTTTTTTAAACTTAATTATTCTATTTTTTAAACTTTTAAGTTATTTTATAAATTTAAAAAGAGATATTTTAATTTTAATACTTTTTTATTTGAAATAGTTTTCATCAAAAGGTTTATATATTAGTTAACATATAGTTAATAATACTTGTATTTGTTATAGGCTAGTGGCACAGCCTGGTCAGCGCGCACGGCTGATAACCGTGAGGTCCTGGGTTCGAATCCCAGCTAGCCTACTCTTATTATTTGCTATTTTTTTAGTTTTTTTACTTTTTTTGTTAGTTTTATGGGTGTTTTTTTGCTATTTTTTTAATTTTTACATTCTTTAGTTGGTTCTATGGATGATTTTTACTATTTTTGAACGTTTAAAATTTAAGAGGGATCATTTTTGATGTTTGTAAAGATATAGCTTAATACTAAAATGGCAATTGTGATTATGGTATATACAATTGCTTCAAAGCTATTTACATTTAAGATTAAATTATACACTCCACTAAACCACATGACAAATAGAACTACAGGCAATATGTATTTAAGAAGGATCACCCACCATTTTCCAACTTTCACGCTGTCATTTTCATTCAAGACTGGAATGACAGATTCAATGTCATAGAACCAAGTGAATATTACGCTTTGTAAGGCAATTAAAAGAAGAATGCAGAATTCTGTAATGAATCCATCAACACTGCCAACAAGGTAACTGCTGATTCCTGTTGTAAACAATAAGGAAAATGCACAGCCGATAACTGACAATACTGTCACTGTCTTTTTACGGGTCCAGTTTAACTTATGGCGTGTTGAATTTACCATAGGTTCAAATACTGCTACTGCTGAAGTCACACCTGCAAATAGGATTGCTATGAATAGTAATGGGGCAAGTATATGTCCGATCGGGCCCATGATATTAAAGATTCTTGGGAAAACTACAAACACCAATCCGGTACCTTCGCTGACCAATTCAATCATAGATGTTCCTGAAGTATATGACATATATCCGAGGATGGAGAATATTCCAAATGCTGTACACACTTCAAATGCACAGTTAGCAAATACCACAAGCAATACGTTGTCTGTTAATTTGGAGCCTTCCGGCAAGTAGCTGGCGTATGTAAGTGAAATTGATTCTCCCATACTCAATGAGAAGATGATTTGTGAAAATGCTGCAAGCCAAATGTTTATGTTTAAAAGCATGTTCCAATCCGGATTCAATAATGCAGATATTCCAATGCTTGCGCCTGGGAGTGTCAAAGCATAAATGATGATAAAGGCCATCAAAACGAAAAGCAGGGGGATTAAGATTTTTGAAGCCTTGCCTATTCCCTCATTCAAGTCCTTATGTGAGATATACCACACACTGAACCATACTATTATCATCGAGACAGTTGTAGGAAGCAGGAAGTGTGTCATATTTGATAAATTGGAGCTGCCTCCAACAACTTTCACAAAATAAAGTGCGGTGTCGCTTCCCCAATTAAAATTCAGGCTTGATCCAAGGTATACCAAATCCCAACTGACAATGACCAAATAGTAAATAACAACAAAATAAATAACCAAAACAAGTGCCCAGGACAGATATTCCAGTTTAGGGTTAATCCCCTTTAGGATATTCGAAAATGAGTCTTTGTGCTTATATCCTATTCCGTATTCAAGGATAAGAAATGGAATTCCCATAATCAATATTGCAACTAGATATGGGATGAAAAAAGTCCCTCCACCATTTGAATAAACGACATAACTGTAACGCCAAATGTTTCCTAACCCAACAGCTGCCCCTATCATGGAGAGAACAAATGCAATACGTGAATTCCATTGATTTTTATTTTCCATAAATCTGCACCTAATTAATATATTTTTTTAAAAATTATTAAACCTATTGGATATTGTTCAATGTTTTTCCCGCATTTTTATTCTAGATTTTCCATCTGAAATGGATTCTATTTTCCCTATTATAATGTACATTTTTATGTATTGGTATACATTTATATACTTAAAAGTACAATATATTCTTAGAGAATACTAATATATGGTGATAAGATGTGGGAAAGTTTAAACTTGAAATTTAGCAAATATCCTGCAAGAATGGCTGTAGCTTCAAAGATGTTTGAGCTTGGCTTAAGAATAAGTGAAGATGGCAAAATATATTGTGGGGATTTAAAGATAAGTGATTCTGCATTGGCGGTTGCCGCTGGTGTTGATCGTAGGGTAATAAAATCCACTGTTGATGTCATCATTGCTGATGAGGATTTGTATGAGATATTTTCAAATATCCTTCCTGCGGGGACCTTATTAAAGAACATTGCCAAAAACTTGAATTTAGGTGTTATAGAAATAGAAGCTGGCGAAAGAAGCGATGGTGTTTTAGCTAAGGTGGCTTGGATAATGAGCAAGCATGGCATAAACATTCGTCAAGCCTATGCAGGTGATACCGCATTGAATACAAATCCTGTCTTGACAATCATTACAGAGGATTCCATTCCTGGAGAACTTTTAAATGAATTCATTCAAGTTGATGGGGTTTTAAAAGTTTCCATTTTATAAAAAGAGGGTTAAAATACTATTTTTCATTTTCCATATATTTTTTTATTTTCATATTCTTTTTATTCTTTTATTCTTTCTATTTAACTCTATTTTATATTAATTTTGATTTTGTTTAAATTTTTTTAAAAATCCTTCAAATTTTTATTTTTTCATTAAAAAATTTTTTAGCTTTTATTGAATTTTTCTAAAAACA
>JADLKP010000236.1 GCA_016838945.1 Methanobrevibacter sp. | reverse complement strand
TATTTTCATTAATTTTTATTATTTTTATTAACCTTTATTATTTTCATTAATTTTTATTATTTTCATTGATTCTAATTTTTTTAATTTCGGATAAAAACCTAATTTTTCATATTAATTTATGCAATATTTTATATATTATATTAACTTATATAATTAATAGTTATAGTTTTTATATGATTTTAATATTATTTTAATATATTTTTTATATTTCTAAAATTTTATGATTATATTCAAAACTTATCAAAAACTTTTTTAAATCAAAATTAATTTATATTTATTTTTATTATTGGAGGAAAGTTAATGGATTCTACTGTTAAAATTGTATCTATTCATATTGTTGCTGCAATAGTTGCAGCCATTATATCCACAGTATTTACAACTGGAATGATTGGATTTACAAACCATGTATTTGCTTTTGCAATAGGTATAGTGATTCTTTATTTCGTTGGACAATTCTGTCAAAAAGCATTTGAAGGTGAAATAGAAGGATTTTCCGCATGGTTATGGGATGGAATTCTTCCATTCGGTTTCTGTTGGTTTATTTTATGGACTATTATAACTAATTATATCTAACAAACTTTTTGAAAAAGTTTGATTAAAACTTTTTCTTTTTTTATTAATTTTTTAATTCAATTCTAAACTAATTTTAACTAGTTTTACTAATTTTTAACTATTTTTACTAATTTTTAACTAGTTTTACTAATTTTTAACTATTTTTACTAATTTTTAACTATTTTTACTAATTTTTAACTAGTTTTACTAATTTTTAACTATTTTTAGCTATTTTTTACTTTTCATCAATTTAAAAATTCATAGTCTATTTTCTAAAAGTAGTTTAAGTATTTTTTAAAAAATTTAAGTTAATTAAGGTTTAAAATAAAAATAGATTTAATATAGATTTAATATAGATAAAATTAAAGTTGATAAAAATTAAAAATAGAAAAAAGTTTTTTAAATAAAAAACTTAGAAAAATTCATCATCTTCGTCGAATCCACCGTAATCTGGGCAGTCTGATAGGTCAGATCCACAGTTTTCACAAACCAATGCACCAACAGGATTCAAATGTCCACATACATTGCAAGTAATCATATTTTACACCCCCTATTTTTTTAAATGACTTTTTCTTATAATATGAAAATCCAAATCAATGTAAATAGTATTGCTACAATAAATATTAAAGGAGCTATGATTTTACTTACAGCTATAATCGAACTGATTGTTGAGATGAGCTCTGTTGAATTGTTTGGACCAAAGGTTTTAAGATTATATATTCTTTCTATATTTGTCCCTGCTTCAACAGGTTCCAAATCATTTATTGCTTCATTAATTGACAGTTTTAGAAATTCGATGATCTTTTCCTTTTCCACAGTTCCAACTGGATTGTATCCTGCAGACAATGTATTGACGGTATGTGTATCTGATGTCATCACTTCTATCTCATCGATTTCCAAGTCATGCACTGCATTGAATATGGTTTCTCTAAATCCAAGTTCCATATTGTTTGAATCGAATAATGCATAAGCTGTTCTTTGGCCGTTAACTTCAATGACCATGGTCTTCAAACCGCTTTCACCTATTCCTTGATGCTTGTCGAATCCTCCAAGGTCTGTATAATGGCATCCTACTTGAATTTCATATTCAAGGTCTTTTGTCTTAATCAATTTGATTGTATCAAGCAATTGGAAGAATTCTGGATTTCCTGGAAGGACCTCACCCTTTTCAGGGTTGAATGAGTTGTGGCAGTCAACCAAGATGTTGCTTTTGGTGCCCAATACCCTTTGACTTTCAAACAATGTTGCAAGTCCTATGCCATATTCGATATCATCACTTCCTGATGGTGCGAATGTAGACAAGAGGATTGATCCATTTTTAAAGAATTGGGTTCCTATATTTGCTTTTTTATATGAATATCTAATAAATTCACTTGCAAATGGAGAATATTCCATTTTATTCAATGCTTTTCTTACGGCTTCTTCAATTTTAACGATTTCCTTGCTTGAAACGGGGTTGAAATCGTGTGTAGATGGTCCATGAACAACCATTGTAAATGAATCGAAGCTATTTGCTAAGATTGTTGGCATATTGGAACCTCCAATATCTCCAAGAGGTCCTGGATGAACACATGGGCTTATAAACAGTGCCTTGATGTCCCCATCCAATTTCCTGAAGCTTGCAACTCCAACATAGGTATCGATTTCTTCTCCAGCATTGTCAAACAATTCTTCTATGCTGTCTGAACCTTCATTCATATGGGAAATGAAGTAACTGAGAATATCCAATGCCCCAAATCCTAAGTTCTTCTTCATCGGAGAGTTTACAACGCTTATCAATGAGTAAATGGCAAGCAAAAAGATTAAACTGGCTATCACTACTTTAAAAATTGTTGTAAAAAGCCCAAGTTCAAACATTCCTTCAATATCATTTAAGAAACTGGTGATAATGAGCATTCCAATCATAAGCAATGGCTGGATAATTGCAATAAGGAATGAATTGATTATCTTTATTCTGGTTGTACTCCAAATTACAAGAACATTGAATGCAAATGCCAGCACTGATCCGAATAATATGGAGTTGAAAAATATATTCCAATGGAATAATAATCCAACTACAGTTCCAATAAGACTTACAATTCCTGCAATAATCATGGATAAAAATGCTAAAAACATGGAATGTTTTGTCTTGAGGTTGATTCCCTTAAGGCTGTCAACAAAAAATTGGTCTGTAGAACCTGTAATGATTGCAGGCAATCCAAAGACAGCAAATCCAAATGCTCCTCCATAAATGAAGTTTTCCAAACCGCTGTTAATAGCCATAGGTTCAACTAAAAATAATACTGACCCTATAATAAAACTCATTACAATTATCAATAGCAATGAAGTTAGGGCGTCAGGCAATGTTCTTATATATTTTGATAATCCTGCAACACTACTCATACTGGACATATATAATCAGACCTTTGTTTTCCTCAAAAAATAATTATAAATTATTATATATTAAAAATAATAAAAATAATATTTAATTATATAATATATATAATATTTTTTTATATAAATTATACTATTTGATTTTTTAAAATAAATATATAAGACTAGACTACATAAATATTAATTTATAAAAAATAGTTATTAAAATTGTATA
>JADLKP010000235.1 GCA_016838945.1 Methanobrevibacter sp. | reverse complement strand
TATTTTTTCAGTATTTTAATTATTTTTATTAATTTTAATTATTCAGCTATTTTTTCAGTATTTTAATTATTTTTATTAATTTTAATTATTCAGCTATTTATCTATTTTTTGTTCTATAAGTTTCATACCCTCTTAATCTTTTTAAAGTGTTTTAAAAATTATTTAATAGGGGGTGTGGGGATTAACAATATTGAGTTTTAGGTTTTTATGCTTTTAAAAAATGTCATCATTGAAATTAATTATTGAGTTTTTTTCGAGTGAATTGTGTTTAAGAATTTTAGTTTATCATTCTTCAAGGTATTTAAATTGTTAATCCCATACCTTATTTTATCTTTATTCTAATTTAAATCTTTCTATTTGCTTCCAAAATGATTATAATTTATTATTTTGATGTATAAATTGATTTTATTTAATTATTTTTATTTTAATCATCATATTGTTTTTATTTTGTAATTTTCATTCTGATTATTCTATTGATGTCATCCTATAAAAAATCATTTAATAAAATTTATATTAGTAAAGGTATATAGGAATATTATATTTTATATTACAATTTTATAGAGTGTTTTGATGTCTGATTTAAATACTTGTTCAAATGAAAAATTATCATTCAAATATTCTGATGAATGGGAATTGGAAGAGTTTCCTTTGGATAACAATCCAGATTGCATAGCCACTTTAAGCTATGAGGATGGAAGCTTATTGAATGTGGTTGCCTTCCAATCTGAAATGCCCTCCTTGGGGGAATTTAAGGGGAAAATAGAAGAAATCCTATTGGATGATGGTGCACAAATCGTTTCTTCTGAAATAGCTAATGTGGGGAAAAGATCAGCTATTCAGATACATTCAAAGATTTCCATTCCTGAAATAGATTTTGAAATGTTTTCAGTTGTCTTTTTGGAAGATGGTTATGTCTTTATCTTTGAACTTAGAACAGTCAGTGATATCGTATCCAAATTTATGGATATAGTCAGGACTTTTGAAATTTTGGAATAGTTCTTTTGTGGGGGCAATTGGAGCTTTTGATATTTTAGGATAGTTCTTTTGTGGGGGCAATTGGAACTTTTTGAATTTTAGTATAGTTCTTTATGATTTAGTTTAACTTTTGAGATTTGGAATGATTGTTAGAATTTTTTTATAGGTTGTGGTATTATGGAAAGGAGTCGTATACTTATTTCGCTTATAATCCTTGTATTTGCAGCATTTGCGGTGTTGTCTGTCTGCAGTCATATGGGATTGATTAACAATGTGGCTAATTATGACGTTGATGTGACTAATTTGGATAATGAATTAACCGTTGACATGACTAATTGGAAGTATGATGAGGAGAATGACATCTTCTATCAGCTTGGAATAGTATACTGCGCAAATCCTGAAAATGAGGCTTATGAATCTATGGGAATTTATGTTCCTGGAGATTATTTCACTGCTCAAAAGAATTCCAATGGCACATACACCTGTAAAGTGATCAATTCAAATATAGGCAATTACACTGCAATCGATGCCCCAATTGTGATGCCTATTGATACTGAAGGATATTCTGCACATCGTGCCCCTACAAGATATGATGCAAATGCTGTCAAAAATTTCACAAATGCCGGCTTTGTATATGTTGATGCAGGTTGCAGAGGCAAGGAAAATGGCAAGAACTATTCTGGTGGGGCTCCGTGGGGAGTGACTGACTTGAAGGCTGCTGTTCTCTATTTGAAGTTCAATGGAGAGACCTTGCCTGGTGACAGCAGCAAAATATTCTCATTCGGCCACAGTGGAGGCGGTGCTCAAAGTGCAATTTTAGGTGCGAGTGGAGATAGTGAATTATATCTCCCTTATCTTGAGTCAATCGGTGCGGCTGTTGTTGACAGAAATGGAAACAGGCTTTCAGATAGAATATGCGGGGTGATGGCTTGGTGTCCTATAACTTCCTTGGACACTGCTGATGGAGCATATGAATGGACTATGGGACAATACAGTTCTGATGGTACACGTGGAAACGGAACTTGGACCAATGCACTCTCTGATGATTTGGCCACTTCCTATGCAGAATATGTAAATCAACTAAATCTTAAAAGCCCCAATGGCAAAAAATTGGCTCTTGAGGAATCAGATACTGGAATTTACACATCAGGATCCTATTATGATTATATGCTTTCAGTCATAGAAGGTTCATTGAACAATTTCCTGAACGATACAACATTCCCATACGCTCCAAAATCTAGTGAAGGAATGGATATGTGGTCTGCTCCAAGAAGCGGCACCCCTTCAGGAGATTTGCCTGAGGATTTCAGTTCTGAAGTAATCAGTTCCCAGACCTATGAAACCCCGCAGGATTATATTGATGCACTGAATGGAGAGGAGCAATGGATAAGCTATGACAACTCAAGCAATACAGTTAAGATTGCAAGCATTGAAGCATTTGTCAAACATTGCAAAAATCCTTCAAAGGATGTAGGTGCATTTGATGATTTGGAAAGGGGTCAAGCTGAAAACGATTTATTTGGAAATGACGATAAGGAATCATTGCACTTCAATATCATTATGGCAGAAATATTGAAGGAAAATTCAAATAAATATGCTAATTATTTTGATTATGATTCTTCCTATCCTGGAGACTATGCAAGTGACTTGACCAGATTGGACAGGTTCAACAATACTATTGAAAACCGTTCCAACATGTATAATCCAATGTATTTCATTTCTGATTATTATGATGGCTCAAAATCATCTAAGCCTGCAGAATATTGGAGAATCAATTCTGGAATAGAACAGGGTGATACATCATTCACTGTCGAAACCAATCTTGCTCTAGCTTTAGAACAATGTGATGATGTTGATGATGTTGATTTCACCACAGTATGGGGTCAAGGTCACACTCAAGCTGAAAGAATAGGATCTGCAAATTCAAACTTTATCAATTGGGTAAATGAATGTTTGAATAGCGATTCAGGATTCTTCTCATTTGACTTTTAAATTTTAATTATTCTTTAATTATTCTTTAATTATTCTTTAATTATTCTTTAATTATTCTTTAATTATTTTTTAATTATTTTTTAATTATTCTTTAATTATTCTTTAATTATTTTTTAATTATTTTTTAATTATTCTTTAATTATTTTTTAATTATTTTCTTACTATCTTTTCAAAAAATC
>JADLKP010000234.1 GCA_016838945.1 Methanobrevibacter sp. | reverse complement strand
TAAATAAAAAAAAAGAAATTAAATAAAAAAAGAGATTAAATAAAAAATAGAAACTTAATGGTTAAAACATAACCATCATCAATAAAAAACTGAAAATAAGTTTATTTAGCACCAATGAATCTATTAACATATTTGACTTTGCTTAAGAGAAACATTGTTATCATTGAACTGAGTACAACCAAAAGGAAAAATATGATCCAATAGCTGAAATATTCCCAGCAAGGCAATATCTTAAGATAAATGCATAGGAACAGACCTTGAATCAAATAAATTCCATAACTGTACTTTGCAAGCAATGAAGTGAATCTTCTAAATAAGCTGTTCTCATTTTTGATAAAACCTAAATTCAATCCAAACTTGTTGAAGTTCTTGAATAATAGGAACACTCCCATCACTTCAAGGGTTATAGGCAATGAATACCTGTTGATTGTATGGAATTTGGTTGGAGTTGAGAAATAAGTAACTATGACCATTATCAAAATTGCAGAAAGCAGAGTCAATGCCAAAGCGAAATAAGGATTGTTCAATATCTCTCTTTTAGTATGTCTCAAATAATATCCCGCTACAACCAAACCTATTGGACTGACGAAATAAGTTAATTTAATTGGGAAGTCAATATTCAATGTAAAGTCAAATAATGCAGTTATCAACCAGAACACCAAGAAATATTCTGCCTCTTCCAATTCGCTGTGCAACAGCCACTTATTGAAGATAGGCATGATCAGATAGGTTCCCAGTATCATCCAAAAGAACCAATAAGGTGAAAATCCTGGAGCTGTTGACATGAAGATGCCATAGAAAAAGTGCAATATTGAATTGATGTCAAATGCCAAAATAAACTTATATCCAAAATAGTAGGATATAATTACAGCAATTGCACCTGTAACTAATCCCCAGAATACAAAAGGCTCTACAATACGAGGAATTCTCTTTCCTAAAAATTCCTTTATGGACCATTCACGACCTAAAGAAAGCGCTCCAGCCAACATCAAAAACAGGTCCACCCCAATCCTTAGGTTATTTCCTGTAAATTGGGAAAATAGCCATCTCAAACTTGGACCTGTGGCAAAGTCAGCCATAACCTGAACTCTTGTAACAGCATAAACATGAACTGCTATAACCGTTAGAATTGCCACTGCACGCAATGCATCTAAATAGAATATTCGCTTGGATTTGCTGACTGCCATAAGAAAACCTTAAAATTCCTTCAATAAGTAAACACCAGTGATAAAACTCCAAATGATTAAAGTGTAAACAGATAATCGTTCAAATATAGGCATATAAATACTTCCCATATTAAAGAACATTACCCAGAAGGCAATTAGACCTATGACACCTAAAATCAAAGTGACCTTTTGATAGACTTCAAATTTATCCATAGACCTTGATACTATAAGAATTAAGACGTTTCCACCAAGAATCGCCATTATAGCGCCCAAACTATGATAACCATCAGTTACAGGATTTCCTGCATGGATTAAAGCCACAATTATAACTCCAATAGCTGCAACAAGTGTTAAAATATAAAAAACAACTTTGTTTCTGATTATAAAATCCTTAAATTTATAGAAATTGCCGAATATGAAAGTCAATCCAATTATAATGAATGCAGAATTCATTAAAAAGGATAATGGAGAATTCATATTAGGGATTCCCAACTCAGAAATCGTATGAAAGAGATAAGTGTTTATCAAAGTGTCATTAAAAGAAAATGCACTGATGGCTTCCGCTATCACATAGTATAAACTGCCTATTAAAAAAACTATTCCTGCAATCTTAGATTTCATTTATTTATCTCCAAAAATTAATAATGATTAATAAATTAATATTCAATGGTTTCAAAAGCCTTTTCAAGGGCTTCATCTTGATTAATATCTTCCTTGATCTGTTTGACAAATTCCAAATCCGCTTTTGTTTCAGGATATTTAGGCACTGCCTTACAGCCACCATCATCTCGTTTAGATATTTCAAAAGTTCCAATCTTTTCAGCTATCTTTGTTATCTCAACCTTATCAAGACCAATAAGTGGGCTCAATACAGGAACATCAAGATCTTCACGGGTTGCCAAAATGTTTGGAAGTGTTTGAGAAGCTACTTGACCTAAACTGCTTCCGTCAATAACAGCCTCTGCATGAAGCTTTTTGGCAAGCTTGCCTGCAAGCTTATACATTCCTGATTTACATAAGACACAAGTCATCTTATCTGGCGCCTCAGCCTTACAGGTGCTTAAATAATCCCCATACTTGACAACTCTCTTTTTGATTGGAGCGCCGCTTGCATAAAGATTCAATTGGTCTATCAAATCATTGAAGTTTTTAAGCGCTTCGGAAGTGGTATAAGGACTATTGTCGCAGTAAAGTGCAATTACCTGACAACCCCTCTTCATCATCAAATAAGTGGCTACAGGAGAATCTATACCGCTTGATACAAGAGCTACAACCTTTCCTTGAGTTCCAAGAGGCAATCCTCCAGGACCTGGAATCTTTTCATGGAAAATGTATGCATCATTGTCCCTCACTTCAAGATAAATTGTAAGTTCAGGATTTGTCAAATCAACAGGAGATGAATACTTGCGCACTACAACTGCACCTGCAAATGCCGCCATTTCCTGAGATGAGAACTCATGAGTTCCCACCCTTCTGCAACTTATTGCAAATCTTGTGTTTTCGTCAAGTAATCCTTCATCATAAAGCTTTTCAGCATATGAAGAAAGGGACTCCTCAATATCCTCAAAACTTGCTTTAGTAGATATTGCAGGAGAATATGAAACTATACCAAATATTCTCTCTAGCTTTTCTAATGCATCATCAAAATCCTTTGGGAAAATAAAAATTCTTGCTTGATAAACTTTAACTTCTGCATCTATGGATGCCTTTATATTATTTATTAAACGATTTTCAAATCTTCTTCTAACTCGGTTGCTCTTTAATCCTACTTCACCATAACGAGCTATAATTAAATCTGGTTTCATAAAATTCCTCCTAAAAACAGTAAATTCTAAAATAAATTTAAATCAATATAATCAATGAATTATCTCTTAAACTATTTCTTTTTATAATCCTATAATTATATCTTTATCTTTTTATATATTTAATTTATAGTTTATAAATATAACGATTGTTATAAATTAAAATAAAAAATTCAAAATAAT
>JADLKP010000233.1 GCA_016838945.1 Methanobrevibacter sp. | reverse complement strand
ATATTGTTCATTTACTTGAATTTTAAACGCACTTCGTGACTACCGGTCACAGGTTTGATTCCGCGAGGCAGTCCTATTATTCAATCCAAAGCAATTGCAAAAATAGTCATAAAACCGGTTCGATGTTTTATTCTGAAAGAAAAAAACCGTTTTCGGGAATTAATCTGCAATGCACTATCATGAAACACCAAGTAAGTAAATTTGTTTATGAAAAAAATGACGTATTTGTGAAGTTCTTCTATGGGATTATCACCATTTTCTTTTCGAATCATTTGACTGATATATAAATAATAAATCGAATACGTTTTATAAAAATGTCTAGCACTAAAATCCAGGGTTAGTTAAAATTTTCCTTGACTTTAGTGAATCTGCCAGCATTTCTGAAAATAAAACAGCACCATCATAATTCAAATGTGTTGTGTTGAAAAATAAAGAGTCAGGAAAATCGACTTTCCCAAAATCTAAAAAATGGAAATTAGAAAGTTCCGAGTATCTTTTTGTAAATTTATTTATTTCATCAATACCTGAAAAATTGATATAATATGAATAGTGGTTGGGGGAAACAATAAAAATAATTTCTCTGTTTGTAGATTCGACCAACTTATAAAACTCATTTTCTAGTGTTTTATCATTCCTAAAAACCGTTTTTGTTTGTATTCTTTCTTCAACTAAAGTATTGAAGTATTTTTCAGTTCTTAATTGAGAGTAATATACACCACCGTTGTCTGTTTTCCTCCCGAAGGATTCTTTTTCTTTTAAGTATGCACTAATGTATCTATCATACTTCCCATAATATTTAACAATCGGAATAGAATATATTGGTGAATATTCATCTTTTAGCAACAACTTTACATTTTCGTTAGATATGTTATAAAGATAATTCCCTATATCTCCAATTGAATAATTCATTCCATCTAAATCAAAATTTATCAATATTGGTTCATTCTTATTTTTTGACAGTTCTTCTTTTAACATGAAAAGTATAACATCATCTTGTGTTCCTGATAATCCAAAATTGAAGCAGTTTTCGGATATCAGAGAAGGAACGAATGAACCCTCTGCTCGTGATGAGCCAAAAATTGGGATTGTATTATCCATTTCACTGATAATTCTGTTGACCTTATAAGGACCAGAGATTTGGGATGAAAGAATAATATGTTTTTCAAACTGGCTCGTTACAAAATAACCAGTCAGAAATACAGCAATAATCACTCCAAATACAAATACAAAGTAGTTTTTAAAACTGAAAATATATGAAAACGGCTTCTCCACTTTTCCCTAAATAAACGGTTAGTAATAATAAAACGACTGAAAAAAGGAATTTCACATGATTTTTAGCTGATAATATTCTAACTATAGATAAGTCAAAAATTAATAGCAGTAAAATTCCAAATAATCCCAGAATAAAATTTACGGGACCTTGTAGTGCAAATAAGTTAAGACTATCAAACCTGAAATCGAAAGAAATAATTTGATTAATTACCTCCATTGACTGATCAAAAGATTTTGCTCTAAAAAAAATCCAAGCAAAGCAAACAAGGAAATATATTGTTAAAATTGATCCAAGCTTTAAAATCTTATTTGTAAATTTCGAATTGAAAAAGACAAATATTTTTTTTCGAAAATTAGTAGATAGATGTTCCACAACTTGATAAAATGCATGCAAAGCACCCCAAATAACAAAAGTCCAATTAGCACCGTGCCATAATCCGCTAACAATAAATACCACAATTAAATTCCGGTATGTCTTTTGTTTGCTTATTCTACTTCCTCCTAATGGTATATACAAATAGTCTTTAAACCAAGTAGATAGTGAAATGTGCCATCTTTTCCAAAATTGATGAAAAGAAGTAGAAAAATAAGGCCTGTCGAAGTTAATCATCAGCTCAATTCCGAACCACTTTGAAACACCTCTGGCAATATCTGAATAACCGGAAAAATCACAATAAATTTGAAATGAAAAAAACAAAATAGCAAGAACTGCAGTTGTACTGCTCATCGTGTTGATATTACTAAAATATGCATCAACATAAGGGGATAACCTGTCTGCTACAACAAGTTTTTTAAAAAAACCAAAAAGAACCAAGAGAGTGCCTTCAATTGCTTTCTCATGATCAAAATGTCTCTTCCTTTGAAATTGTGGAAGCAGGTTTACAGCTCTTTCAATTGGTCCAGCTACTAACTGTGGAAAAAAACTGATGAATGCGATAAAAGAGATGATATCTTTTGTGGGACTGATTTTTTTTCGGTAAACATCAATCGTGTAACTCAAAGCCTGAAAAGTATAAAAACTAATACCAACCGGTAATATAATATTCAGACTCCTAGCAGACAATTCTCTCCCAAATAAAGAAAAAGTTTCTATAAAGCTATCAACGAAAAAATTATAGTACTTGAAATATCCGAGTATCAAAAGGTTTATGATGATATTCAAAGCTGTAATTAATCTCAGTTTATTCCTGGCTGTTGTTTCATCATAAGTTCTTCTGACATGAATTATACCCAAACCACTTAGATAGCTGAAAAAAATTGTAGTAACCATCAGGATTAGAAATCTCCAATCCCACCAACCATAAAATATAAAACTGGAAACAACTATTATTAAATTCTGTATTCTCAAATTTTTATTGGCTAAAGACCAATAAAAGAAGAAAACAATGGGCAAAAATATCGCGAATTCAAGGGAATTGAATAGCATACAATCATATTTCTAAGTTGGTAGCCGATTTAAGTTCCTTCGGCATAAAAAAACACAATATGGCTTGTGTTTTCAATTGAATGGCAAATATATTATTATTTTTTTAAACTGGTTCAAAATATTTTACATTCCAATAAAATTGTAGATTTTTCAACACAAAGTATACAAACACTCCACCATGCAACAACGGTATGTATGGTGGAGTGAAGAATGGAATCATTTATCTTCAAAATGATTATTAACTTGTAAACTTACTAAATAAATTCTTGATCGCATTAATCCTCCCTGCTATAAATTCCTTCAGGGCGTTGCCCTGCCCAGGTAGAGGCTGTCGGTCTGCTTCTTCAGGTCGTACGACAGCAGGTGGAGCCAGAAGTGAACCTGCTCGGCCTGCCAGTGGTCGGGCAGCCGGTAGGTGTAGCTGCCGCCGCCGCGGTTGCCGGCAGTGAGGATATGCACCTCGGGGAAGCTGCCGGCATGAAACGCGATGACA
>JADLKP010000232.1 GCA_016838945.1 Methanobrevibacter sp. | reverse complement strand
CTAATTCTTTTTTTAGATTAATAATTTAATTATTAATAATTAAATTTATTTAAATAAATATAAAAATAGATAAAAAAGTAAATAATGTAAAATCATTATTTACTTGCATTTTCTTTAACTAATTCTTTTGCATGAGCTGTTATATTTTCACTTAAGACTTCCTTTAAGAAATCACCAGTATAGGTTCCGGATTTAGCTACCTCTTCGGGTGTTCCTGTAGCGATTACTTCTCCACCACCATCTCCACCTTCAGGACCTAAATCTATAATGTAATCTGCAGTTTTGATAACATCCAAGTTATGCTCAATAACAACTACAGAGTTACCTGCATCAGTCAATCTATCCAATACATTAAGCAATTTCTTAATATCATCAAAATGAAGACCAGTAGTAGGCTCATCCAATATGTATAATGTTTGACCGGTACTGGATTTGGATAGCTCTTTTGCAAGCTTTACCCTTTGTGCTTCACCACCTGATAGAGTTGTGGCAGGTTGTCCAAGCTTTATGTAGCCTAAACCGACATCATATAATGTCTGAAGCTTTTTAGCTATTCTAGGAACGTTCTCAAAGAATTCCAAAGCTTCCTCTACAGTCATCTCCAATACTTCATAGATGTTCTTGCCCTTGTAACGGATATCCAATGTCTCATCATTATATCTTTTACCCTTACATACTTCACAAGGAACATAAACATCAGATAGGAAGTGCATTTCGATTTGAATGATTCCATCACCATAACAGGACTCACATCTTCCTCCTTTCACATTGAAACTGAATCTGCCCGGTTTATAACCTCTTGCCTTAGATTCAGGTGTATCTGCGAAAAGCTCTCTGATTGGAGTGAATACACCAACATATGTGGCAGGATTGGAACGTGGAGTTCTTCCAATAGGAGTTTGATCAATTCTGATGATCTTGTCAATATTCTCTATTCCTTCAATATAGTCATGCTTTCCAGGGTGCAGATATTTCTTATTGATGATTGTAGATAAACCTTTATATAATACTTGATTGATTAAGCTGCTTTTTCCAGAACCGCTTACCCCAGTAACACAAGTGAATACTCCAAGAGGAATCTTAACATCAATATCTTTAAGATTGTTTTCTCTAGCACCTTTAACAGTTAGGAATTTGCCGTTTCCTGTCCTTCTATTAGGGTTTATTGGAATGATTTCCCTTCTGGAGAGATACTTGCCTGTAATTGAGTCAGGAGAATGCATAATATCTTCAGGGCTTCCTTCAGCAATGATTTTTCCTCCGTGCTCACCAGCTCCAGGACCTATATCAACCACATAATCTGCAGATAATATTGTCTCTTCATCATGCTCTACAACAATCAATGTATTTCCTATATCCCTAAGATGCTTCAATGTGCCAATAAGCTTCTTATTGTCCCTTTGGTGAAGACCGATACTTGGTTCATCCAAGATATACAAAACTCCAACAAGACCAGAACCGATTTGGGTAGCAAGCCTGATTCTCTGTGCCTCTCCTCCAGATAATGTGCCTGAAGACCTTGACATAGTGATGTAATCCAATCCAACATCAACAAGGAATTTCAATCTTGCCTTAATCTCCTTTAGAATCTCCTTACCGATGAACATCTGCCTTTCTGTCAGTTCAAGATCTTGGAAAAATTGATAGCTTTCCTTTATTGACAAATCACAGACATCCATGATGTTCTTATCACCGACTGTTACAGCCAATACTTCAGGTCGAAGCCTTTTTCCTCCACAGACAGGGCATTTACGGTCACTCATGAATTTGGAGATATAACTCCTATTATAATTTGATTTGGTTTCAATATACAATCTTTCCATTCTTGTGATGACCCCTTCAAACTTACGGTTTACTCTATAAGATCTATTTCTTCTTTTAAAGGCAAATGCAACCTTTTCGTTGGAACCATAGAGAATGATGTGTTGCTGCTCTTCAGTCAAATCCTTAAAGGGGGTGTCCATGCTGAATCCAAAGTGTTCTGCAACTGCCTTTAGCATTTGATAATAATAATTTTCCTTTTTGGTGGATTTTGACCATGGAACAATTGCCCCATCATTAAGTGAGAGATTTTTATTTGGTACAATCAAATCAGGATCCATTTCCATCTTTGTTCCTATACCATTACATTCAGGACATGCCCCTTGAGGTGCATTGAATGAAAACATACGAGGAGTCAATTCCTGGAAACTAATGCCGCAGTCTGTACATGCAAAGTCTTCGGAATATGTCTTTTCATAAGATGATTCATTTCCTTCATCATCCCTTTTATTAAACAGGACAGTCACTAATCCATCTGCAAAATTACAGGCGGTCTCTACTGAATCGGATAGCCTTCTCTGGAAGTCAATTCCTTCCCTGATAACAAGCCTGTCTACAACAAGTTCTATATTGTGTCTGAAGTTCTTTCCAAGTTCAATATCCTCATCAAGACCTCTTATTTCACCATCTACACGAACTCTGACAAAACCTTTCTTCCTAAAGTCTTCAAGAATGTCCTTATGTTCACCTTTACGGTCTTTTATAACAGGAGCAAGGACATGAATCTTAGTTCCTTCCCCCTCTTCGATGATTGATTCGGTAATTTGTCCTATGGTTTGATGGGATATTTCCTTTCCACAATTAGGGCAATGAGGGATTCCTATTCTTGCAAACAATAAACGTAAATAATCATAGATTTCAGTGATTGTACCTACTGTTGACCTTGGATTTACCTTTGTGGTCTTTTGGTCGATTGAAATGGCAGGAGATAATCCTTCTATATAATCCACTTCAGGTTTCTTCATTTGACCTAAGAATTGCCTTGCATAGGCAGATAATGATTCTACATATCTGCGCTGTCCTTCAGCATAGATAGTATCAAAAGCAAGTGTTGATTTACCTGAACCACTTAATCCTGTAACCACAACAAATTGGTCACGAGGGATGGATAAATCAATATTCTGGAGGTTATGTTCCCTTCCTCCTTTCAGTACAATGTTTTTTCTTTCAGCACTCATTATTTCACCATAATTGTATCATAATAATTATATATTTAGTCTAATTTTAATGCTTGAATAAAGTTATTTAATGTAAATTTCATATAAAAATTTGTATTTTCATATATAAGCCTTATCAGTTAGAGCCTTTGAAAACTAATGTATTTTTGTTTTTAATATTACAAACTAATATTAGTATTTTGTATTATATAAATATATGTA
>JADLKP010000231.1 GCA_016838945.1 Methanobrevibacter sp. | reverse complement strand
AAAATAAAATATTAAAATTAGTTAGAATTAATTAAAAATAATAAAATTGATAAGATAATTCATCTTATCAATGCTTCTTTTTTTAAAAAAAATAGTTATGAAAAATTAAAAAGATAAATAAATATTTGAAGTCTTATTTTAACCAATTAACGAAAACATCCTTACGTGGGTTTGGTTCGTTTGGTTCAACCTTATTTCCTAAAGCAACACCATACAATGGAGTGTATCCTTCAGGTATGTGAAGCTTTTTCAAGTTTTCTTCAACACTGAAGTAAATAGCTACAAGACCTAACCAACAGGACCCAATGTCTAATCCTTCTGCTGCAAGAAGCATGTTTTCAATAGCTGCAGAACAGTCTGCTTGCATATTTGTTGCATCTGATTTAGCAGAAACGAACACCACTGTTGGAGCATTGTGCATTACATTAACACCAGATTCGGCTATTGCTTCAAGGAATTCATCACCGGAATTGGATAAGATGTTTAGTACAGAATCATTGATATCTGCAAGGGTTTCCTTGTTTTGAACTACTGTAAAATGCCATGGAGCTTCTCCTCTTGCAGTAGGAGCTAAAATAGCTGCTTCTAATATTTTTTCAATCTTTTCATCTTCAATTTGCTCATCTTTATAAGCTCTTACGCTTCTACGATTTTTAATTACTTCAAAAACATCAGCCATGAAATCACCATAATTAACAATTTGAAAAATCTATAATAATCTAAAATCTATAATAATAAAATCTATAAATCCATAATTCTCTAAATCCATAATTCTCTAAATCCATAATTCTATAAACCACAAATCTATAAATCTATAACTCTGAATAATCTAATCGACCTACATACTAAAAGAATCATTAATTTAATCTTCTTAAATCTGCAGGTTTTGTTCTGACATCCTTTTCAACTACTCTTTCTAGGTTAGGAGAATATGGATTATACAATAATCTTCTAAATCCAAGTGAAATCAATAAATTGTCAGTTACTTCCTGTTGGCGTTCTCCTAGAAGGATCTTTCTGAATAAATCTCCTAAGCCGCCACCAGTTAGAACATCCATAAATAAATCACCGAAAGTCGGATTATTTATATGCAATTTATTAACAAGGAATCTGGATAAGTTGTCTCTTCTGATATATGCAATCAATGCAGTGGTTACAATGAATAATATTAAGGTTCCTACAAATCCTCCGAGAATGTAATAACCAATTCCTAAAGCTATAGCGAAAGTGTGATTACCTACTTCTCCCATCATTATTTTACCGGAGAAGTCCAGAGGAGCGTAAGCTATGCAAGTAACCAAAGTAAGCAATGGAACATAATATGCAGGTATCTGCGCTACAGGTTCAACACCTATGATCAAAGTGGCAAGAATTGTGAAGAAAGACATGATTATTACAACGCTTGCTGCAGATCCCGGTTGCATATCTGCAATATTCATTGGCTGAATCAATAAGGCAACTAAAATAGAAGAAATACCCATAAGAGGATAACCTAATCCTATGACACATAACATGCCTATTCCCCTTGCAAGCTGGCCGATTTCAATAGGCAAATTGGCTATTCTTCTTCTGCCTATAACATCATCAACAAGAGCACATAAACCCATCACCAATACAAGATTATTATATCCCGCAGGCAAAAATAAACTGATTAGGATAAATGGAACAATACCTATCGCACGAGGTGTTCCTCCACGCACCGGTTCATATAGATTGCCCATATATCCCCTTTTTCCTAAGAAACGGAATAAGATGTTTAATGCCCCAGTTCCTAGAAATGATAATATGAATACTAACAATAATTCTAAAAACATGCTAAAATCCTTTAATTTTTTGATAAATATTCTAAATAAATTAACAAATAATTTTTTAAAAATTATTTGATTTGATAAAATTTTTCTGGCTTAATGGATAAGCATCATAATAAAATATAATCTAATATAGATATTTTTATAATTTTTAATATAAATGTTTATTTAAAATAGAACATATGAATAATACTTAAAAATAGAAAATTAATTAAAATCATGAAATGGGATACCTTAAAGTAGCTGCCAAACCGCCTAAACCTTCAAGCTGTTTTCCACCTTCATGCTGGCTGCTTATGACCAAAACCTCACCAGACATGTTTTCAACCATATCCATTGAGTCCTCCAAGTCTTCACTGCGAATGAGATTATCCAAAACGAGCATCTTGTCAATAGCTCCGAGATTGATTGCATTCTTAACTTCTTTTTTACCATAAACAACCAGATTGGAGGATTTTGCAATTTCCTGAAGAATCTCATTGACTGCTGAAATCTCAAATGCAACCCTATTTTCTGTAGCCAACTTTTCAACAGTTCCCTTTTTAAGGACTTCGTTGATTCCTACACGTCCTCCTGATCCTGTAGATTCCAAGATGGTTTTCTTAGCCAAATCGGCATGCTTGGATTCCAAATATTTGTATAAATCATTTTTAAAGAATCCTGGACCTGCCAAAACTATGGTTTGAATATTGTCAAATTTAAGAATGTAATCTACAATCTTCTGATAGAACTTTTCAATGTTTTTAGCTCTGTTCTTATCAATGATTCTCTTTCCGGAAACGTTTCCCATCACCGGTCCGTAATATTCTATACCAAATTGTCTCATCAAACCGAAGTCTGCAACATCATCTTCCAAGACTACAATAATAGCAGAGAGTTTCTTTGATGCTTCAATTGCCTGATTGATTCTCTTCAATGCATAAGCAGACCAATGCTCCTTGAGTATCTTTATCGGAGTGTTCAATTTAGCTTCAATCGTATGATGTGATCCAAGAGGAATCAAGTCTTCAGGCCCTTTGATGATGGAGCCGATTATCCTAAGCTTTCCTGTAAATATGTGAAAGCTGACATCCTCTACTGAAACGCCTAAAGTGAATGTTCTCTTTACTCCCCTATCACTTCTTAACTTATCACCAGTATTGTCTTGAATTCTTCTGGTTGTTTTGGAATAGACAGTGTCCCCTTCTGCGATTATATGGGAGAGATGCCATAAGTCATCCAATGTTTCTGGAAGAAGTTCAATTACTCCTTTCTTTTTATCCTGATAAGTTATTTTCATAAATAAGCCCCAATAAACAATGATTTGCAAAGTCATTCAAATAAACATAAACTAATGATAAATTCTTAGAAATTTAATTTTGATATTGCATATATCAACAAAAATTATAAAAAATTAAAATTATATATTTACT
>JADLKP010000230.1 GCA_016838945.1 Methanobrevibacter sp. | reverse complement strand
AAAAAAAACTCCAAACCACACACCAAAAAACACCTAATTCGTCAAAAATTAAAACTCAATTGATATTCTTTAAAATACATTTAAGTAAACTAAAGTTTAATAAATATAAAATAACCTTGAATAAATGCTTTAAATCCAAAAATAAAACTGTAAAGTTTATTAATGAGTTAAATAATAAATTAAATTAGTTATAAATAATGTAACAATTATTTCATAACGAGATAGTTTTAATAAATATTTTTGATTAAGATTTTAAATTTTTATAACTCCATAATATGCGTAAATAATTAAATTATAAAATCTTAATTAAAAACACATAGTGAAAGTGTAACTATGAAGATAGGAGTTATTGGGTACGGAAATATGGGTTCTATGATAGTAAATAACATACTCAAGCTTAATTTACTATTAGAGGATGAAGAATTGATTGTTTCAAATAGACACCTTAATAAATTTGAAAGTTTGATTGAAGAATATCCAGACGAAAATCTAAACATTACTTCAGATAATCTAGAAATTGCGAAATCCTGCGAAAAGATCCTTATTTCCGTCGAAACTCCTCAATTTAAAGAAGTCATGGATGAAATCGCACCATGTCTCAATGAAAATGCACACATCATCTACACTTGCGCAGGACTTAATTTTAATCACATCAAATCATTCTATGATGGAAAATTAAGCTTAGTAATTCCTACATTGGCTTCAACAGTCACTTCCAATAATGCAATAAGCTCATTGTCAAGAAGAAAAGGAGTGACACTTGTAAAGCACAATTCAAAAGTCGAATTGCAGGAAAGACTCTTTGTTGAAGACTTGTTCAATGAATTCAGTTATGTCAAGAAGATCGACGACCCAATCTATTTCAACGAGGAAGAGGACAATCTCCATCCAACAGACAATGAATTGGAAATAAGCACAATTTTAACCAGCTGCGCACCTGCATTCCTTGCAATAATGATTGAAAAGCTTGCACAGACATCCTCAGAATTGGCAAAGGTTTCCAAAGAGGAAGCTGAAGATATGATCTTAAAGACAATCATAGGAACTGCACTCCTAAAGGAAGACCAGTCATTATCCAATGAAGAGATAATCAATAAGGTTGCAACCAAAAAAGGAATCACACAAGAAGGGGTTGACTTATTAGATAAAAAACTCAATAAGTTAAATAAGGAATTAGTCAAATGCTTATTGAATAGATTTGATGAAGTAAAAGAAGATATGAATAAAACATATTTAAAATAAGTAAAAAAAATTAAAAAATAGCCATATAACTACTTTTTTAAAAAATAAAAAATTAAAAACATTAAAATACTCTTTTTTTAAAAAAAATAAGAAAATGATTTGTTTAAAACAAATCAGTTTCATTTAATTTCTCTTCAAACCAATGCGCTCTTTTATCTGCAAACATTTTAACAATCAATGCCAATACCAATGTGATGAAAGCCATAGCTATTAAAATGGCAAATGAAGGAATATAATTAGACCATACCAATCCTAATGCACTTTCTCTCAATAGAGTTATTCCATGGGTCATAGGCATATATGGGCTTATTGCTTGTAGGAATGGTCCCATCAATTGAATAGGATAAATGCCGCCAGTACCTGAAATTTGGAACACCAACCAAATTACAGCTATTCCCTTTCCTATATGACCTAATGCGGATATTAATGAATAAATGATCATCATGAATATCAACGCAATGAAATATGCTGAAAATACAAACAGCAATGGATCAGCAACTTTTATTCCTAATATCAATGCTCCAATAAGAGTAACTGTAGTCTCCAATAGCGCCATAATCAAGAATATTGCAAGTTTACCGAAGTACATTTCAGATGGGGTGTATTCAGTTCCAGTTGACTTTCCTGTTCTAAGCATCACGCAAGTGATTAGAGCACCTACCCACATGGACAATACCAAATAGAATGGAGCAACTTCTGAACCGTAATCAGGAACGGTGTACAACTCAGTTTCCTGCAATTTCACAGGAGCATAAATATAATCACCGATTTGGTCTTCATCAACACCAGTCAATCCTGAAAGTGATTGCGCTGCACCGGCAAGACCGCTTGAAGCTTGAATCAATGCAGAAGAAGCACCATTTGCAAGCATTGTAGAACCTGCTGCTAAACTAACGGAACCTTCAGCCAATTGTGAAGCTCCGCCTGCAACTCCATTTGCTCCATCGGCAACGCTTGAAGCTCCATCAGCTACACCTGATGCACCGTTTGCCAAATCAACAGAACTGTTTGCCAATTTTGAAGATCCCTTTGCAAGGTCGCTTGAAGCCCCAGCCAAATCGGAACTTGCATTAGCCAATTCTTTTGAACCATGTACAACAGGTTTTACTTGATCAGGCAATGTGCTTTCATCAACAGAATCATCCAATTGTTTAGCAGACTGCTGCACTTGAGCAGAACCTGCAGAAATCTGATCTGCAGAGGATGATACTTGTGACGAACCAGATTTGACCTGTGAAGCACCATCAGAAACCTGACCTGCACCAGACTTTACCTTAGAAGCACCATCAGAAACTTGAGAAGCACCCTTTTGCAAATCATTTGCACCGGACTTAAGTTGAGATGCCCCTGAAGAAACCTGACCTGCACCAGCACTTAACTGACCTGCACCAGAAGACATTTGGCTTGCTCCAGCTGCAAGGGAAGATTGCAATTGGCCTAATTTTTCATATGCCGCCATATCAATAAATTGAACAATCTTTGCATTGACCTTATTGTAGACAGCTCTTGCTGCAGAATCACTAAGCTTGGAAGCCATTGGATTGGATTTTCTGTTTACAACATACTCCAATTCTGCAGAATGAGGATCATCTGAAGTGATTGATTTGATTGAACTGCTGAAATTCTTTGGAATAACAATCCCCGCATAATACGTTCCATTGTTAACCCCTTCACGCAGTTCATCTTCACTTACAAAAGTCCAATAAAAATCATCATTTCGTTTCAATTCATCTTCCAATTGGTCCCCTACATTAAGGTCTTCACCATCAATTGAAGCCCCCTTGTCAAGATTTGCTACAGCAAACTCAAGATTTCCTGTATTGTCATAAGGATCCCAACAAGCTTGAATATTGATAAGAGCATATAAAGAAGGTAAAATTATTATAGCAAGCAATGTTATGACAACAATAGGATTTTTGGTAAACACATCCTTGAAATCCTTTTTGATGAGTTGCCCCACATTATGTGGATTTATCCTTCTCCCTAGTCTTAATTCTCTCATAGTTAACCTCAAAAATATTTATTAAATCAAATACTCTTAAATAAAAATCTGTAAAATCTT
>JADLKP010000229.1 GCA_016838945.1 Methanobrevibacter sp. | reverse complement strand
AATAAAAGATTAAATAATTATCATTATTTATTATTTGACAAAATATAATCAATTACTCTTTCTTTTTTCTTAATGGAATTGTCAGCTGCCTTTTGGACCTTCTCCTTCATGATTTCAAAGTCTTCAGGAGTTGTATCTCCAACCAATTTCTTGATTTTGGTATATGCAGCTTCTCTAAATAATGGAACTAAAGTTTCTTCTGTTCCATCTTCCTTAAGAAGGATAGGAGAACCATTATTGTTTACCTCACCGATTTCTGTAATGTATACTCCAACATCAAAAACTACCTTCTTAACTTCCTCAGCAATTTCTGGAGGCACTACAAGCATAAGGGAATCTGTAGAAACACCAAGAGGATCGATATCCAAATCTTCAAGCATATTCAATACATTTGGTGCAACTGTGGACTTGATCTTGTCATGATAGAACTCCAATCCCACACCGGTTGTTTCACAGATTTCATGAGCATCTCCTCTAAGGCCACCATTGGTTACATCGGTCATTGCATGAACATCCTTAACGAGATCTGCTGCAAACAATGCTTTGGACGCCTTTACAAAACTGATGTTCATTGTATCCCATACAACATCAAAGTAACCGTTATAGAGTGCAGTTGTAGTGATTGTTCCACCACCAGCACCTTCAGTCATAAGAATGATATCTCCTTCAGTTGCCCCTTTCCTTGCAGTTGGAGGATACTGTGAAACACCTACGCTCCCTACACAGCTGACTAACCTATCACCAAGGACCATATCTCCACCTACACGCAAGGTGCTTCCTGCAACAAGAGGTACATCAATAAGTTCAGATACAGCACATACACCTGCAGTATAGTCAAACAATTTTCCTATATCACCATCATCTGCAAGGTGCAAGTCACTTAAGATAGCTACAGGGTCTGCTCCCATTACACAGACATCCCTTAATGTAGCTCTGGTTACATGGAAACCGCCTAAAAATGGATATTCACTGAGTCTTGAGTGAATTCCATCAACTGCAGTGGTTATATAAACATCATCTCCAGGAGCAGGTACCTTAACCACTCCTCCGTCATCCTGAGCATTTGGATCCACTACAGACTGAACCTTTGTACTTTTTACAATCTCTGCAATCTTTCTGTGTACAAAGAAGTCTCCTGCACCACGGGAGCCTACACCCATCTTTCCCATGCCGACATTAGCCTTTGGCACGGTGATGATGTCCTTCAAGAATTCATCTTCAGTATTATTGAGTTCAAGGGTTGTCTTGACCTCATCAATGACACTTTCAGCCATCAATATTGAATGCTCATCTGAAATGTCCTTAAATTCCTTTATTCTTTCTGCAAGGATAGACTTAAGCTCTTCTTCATCTTCGCCTTTAGTAAGTCTTCCTCTTACAAAACCTTCTATATCCATATTTACACCATTTAGATAAAATAATAACTTAAAACAATTTAAAAAAATATGATTAGATTATGATTCAAAATTTACAAAATTTATACACTGATTCGGACAAGCTGCGACACAGACCTTACAGTCTCTGCAAATGTAATCCTCTTTCAGAGATGATTTGCCATCTACAATAATAAAACTGTTATTAGGACAGACTGAAATGCATCTCTGGCAAGATTTACAATTTTCTCTATTGATCTCAATATGAGACTTTTGAGATTCTTCCTTAACTTCTTTAACCTTATCTCTCTTAAAAAATGAAAATAATCCCATAAACTTACTTTATTAAAACAAATTAATAAGTTTTTATTAATGAATTTAAAAAAAGGCTGAGAAAATAAGAAAAAGAGAAAATTAAGATAAGTGAAAAAGACATCCAAGATAAAAGAAAAAAGGAAGAATTAAATTATTCTTCATTTAAACTCTTTGATGGTTTTTCGTACTTGAAAATAAAGTACACACTGAAAATAGCTGTTATGATTACAGAAATCAGATTAGCTACAAATGAATCCAATCTCACCCCTTCAGGAGCCTGTAGAATATATGCAACAGCTATTACAAAACATACGATAGCCGGAACGAATGTTATGATGAAATGCTTTTTATTTTCAATCAGATAGACAGTTGCAGCCAACAATACTGCCACAGCTATGAACAATTGAGCCCAAGCCATATATCTCCAAATCAATGAAAAATCAACGAATGTTAAAGCAAAGGATATGATGAATAAAGGCAATGCTATTTTCACTCTTGACATGAAAGTCTTTTGATCCAATTTAAAACCGTCTGCAACAGTTATTCTAGCAGCACGCAGAGCAGTATCTCCAGTAGTGATTGGACATATCACAACACCAATTATGGTAAGGACCAAACCAATAGGGCCAACCAATGTTGTAGCTATTTCATTTACTCCAACTGCGGGTGTAGCACCATAAATAACAGCCAATTGAGGTTGTCCATGGAAAAATGCCATAGCAATAGCTGCCCAAATCAATGCAAGAATACCTTCCACAACCATTGCACCGTAGAATACCAAACGCATATCCTTTTCATTTTCCATACATCTTGCAACAATTGGGGATTGTGATGAATGGAAACCTGAAATTGCACCACAAGCAATAGTAACAAATAAGAATGGGAAGATAGATTTTGTAGTTAAATAAAGCCCAGGAGTTGTAAATTCAGGAATTGTATAATGAGGGTTCATCAATAATGCGGAAATCAAAACAATAGCCATTACAAGGAAAACAATTCCAAATATTGGGTAAATCTTACCAATAATCTTATCGACAGGCAGCAAAGTGGCTATAAGGAAATATGCAAAAATAATTATCAACAAGATATGTGTTTCCACACCGGTTAAACTTGAAAGTAAATCTGCAGAACCTGTTGCAAAAACAGCCCCCACAAGAATGCCTGTAACGACTATAATAAAACCAACAATTTTTCGAACGGTATCTCCTAAATACTCACTAATGATATCTGGCATAGATAAACCATCTTTACGTACGGACATGACTCCTGAGAAGAAATCATGCACTCCACCAATGAATATTGTACCGAGTACAATCCATAAGAATGCAGCTGGACCGAACAAAGCTCCTTGAATAGCTCCAAATATAGGGCCTAATCCTGCAATATTAAGAAAATGAATCAATAGGTTCTTATATTTATTCATCGGAACATAGTCTACGCCATTTTCTAATCTGTAGGCAGGGGTCACATGAGTTTCATCAACACCAACGATACTTTCCAAAAAATGACCGTAAATAAAATAAGATAAAATTAATGCAAATAAACAAATAAAAAATGAAATCATAATAATACATATAATTAAATGATATATATATTTTTTTAATAATTGTGTCAAATTTAAAAGGAAAATAAAGAA
>JADLKP010000228.1 GCA_016838945.1 Methanobrevibacter sp. | reverse complement strand
AAGAAAAAATTAATTAGAACAAATAAAATGAAGTAAAAAAATAGAATCTTATCATAAATTGAGAAAATAATAAAAGAAATAAGAAATAATGAAAAAATAAGAAATAAAAAAATAGAATAATATCTATTTTCTAGCAATTACACAAATCCATCCAGTCACTAATTCCCTATCAACACTGTCAGAACCGTCTTTTGAGAAGCAAATTATATCAGAAAATCCTGCTTCACGCAAATATTCATCAAATTGATCTTCTGAATATATTTTCATTTCCAATAGATCAATAAGCTCCTTCTGACGACCATCCCCTTCATTTGGAATCGCTTCATTGCAGATAAACATTATTCCGTCATCTTTCAATACCCTTCTGACCTCTTTTGAATCATTGATAAAATCTGGCCAGAAATAAACTGTTTCAAAACCGGTTATAATATCAAAGGTATTATCTTCAAAAGGCAATTCAGATACAGATCCTTGAATGATCTCACATCTTCCTTCATCAATGGCAGCTTGGTTTAGCCTGGTGGATTTCTCAACTGCAACTTCAGAATAATCCAAACCGTAAACCTTATTGTCAGTCATCTTAAGGAATCTTTCCACATTGACTCCTCCGCCACAGCCTATATCCAAAATCACATCATCCTTTGCAATGTCCAAATGACTTACACCCCACCTAGCAAGGCTTTCATGGCTTTCGTTCATCCTATCCAATAATTGGTCTCCCAATTCTCCTTCAGGTTTACGTGCATTAATTATTAAATCCTTTTCTTCTTGACTTCTAATACTCTTATTATCAGACATTTTATTACTCCTAATTTAATCATTTTATCGATACTTTCTTAACATTAATAATATTAATTGCATACTTAATAAATTTTAGTATTAATTGGCCAAATGATAAAATAATTAAAGGAATATTAAAGAAAATTATTCCTCAAAATAAATTTCTCTAATAAAATCACCTATCCCTATATCAATCAATGTGAAATCATTGAAAAAGCCCAACATCAACAGCTCATCAACATCATCAATTAATTGATCAGTTGAATTTTCATTTTCACAATTACAGTCATCCAAAAGATCCAAACAATCAGAATCACTTAATTTGCACATATCATCAAATTCATTTAAATCATCAGGATTTTGTTCTGTTTCCTTTTCACTACCATATGAACTATAATCAATACTGCTTTTTACATATCTGTTTTCTTTGTTATTTTCTAAAGACATTTTTACCAAATCCTTTACATATTTTAAGAAAAAGTTCTTGAATAAAGATTGATTCTTAAACAATATAAGACTAAACAAAGAGCATTAGAAAAGTAATATTTAAAATAAGTTTACCATAGATGGTAAAATACAAATTGAATAATAAATAGTTATATATAGATTAAAAAAAGCACAAATTACACAAATAGTTTAATATAATAAATCTAAAAAAATGACAAACAATAGAAAAAATTAGAAAACCCCAGAAAAAAAACATATAAAAATAGGACAGAATAGAATCATAAAAAATTAAAAAAAAAGAAAAAAGAAAAGTCAAGAGTAAAACTCTCAACTAAAACCCTTTTGATCAAACTTTTTCCAAAAGTTTGAAAAAGTTTTGGTCAAGGTTTTTGACCGAAGGTCAAAAAGCTTGGCTACATCATTGGAGGCATGCCGCCAGCCATACTTGGGTCCATTGGCATGTCGCCGCCACCGGTTCCGCTGGAAGCGATTACGTCATCGATTCTTAAAATCATTTCAGCAGCTTCGGAAGCAGATTGGATAGCTTGTTTTTTGACACGTTTAGGTTCTACAACACCTTCTTCTTTCATGTCAGTAACATCACCAGAGAATACGTTTAATCCCATGTAAGCAGATTTTTCGTGAGCAGCTCTTAAGTCCACTAAAGAGTCTATGCTGTCTAAACCAGCGTTTTCAGCTAAGGTTTTAGGAACAATTTCTAAGGATTCTGCAAATGCAGTTACTGCTAATTGTTCTCTTCCGCTAATGGATTGAGCATATTCTTTGAGTTTTTTAGCCATAGCGATTTCAGGAGCTCCTCCACCAGCTACAACTTGACCGTCTTCTACAGTAGCAGCCACTACACCGATTGCGTCATCAACAGCTCTGTCGATTTCGTCAACGATGTGTTTGGTACTTCCTCTGACGAGTAAGGTTACTGCTTTAGGTTCTTGACAGTCTTCTACGAAGATCATGTCATCACCGGAGATTTTCTTCTCGGTTACGGAACCTGCATGACCTAAGTCAGCTTCGGTTAAGTCATCTAAGTTGGATACGACGGTAGCACCAGTTGCTTTAGCTAATTTGTCAATGTCAGATTTTTTAACTCTTCTTACAGCTAAGATTCCTTCTTTAGCTAAGTAGTGTTGTGCTAAGTCATCAATACCTTTTTGTGCGAATAATACGTTTGCACCGACATCAGCGATTTTGTTAACCATATCTCTGACCATTTGTTCTTCTTGTTCAATGAATGCTTGCATTTGAGCAGGGTCAGTGATTCTGATTTCAGCATCAACTTCAGTTTCCTTAACTTCTAAAGGAGAGTTGATTAAGACAACTTTTGCGTCTTTCAATTCAGATGGCATACCTGGGTGTACTTTTTCCTTGTCTACGATTACACCTTGGATTAAGGTAGATTCTTCTACTACTGCACCATCTTTCTTTTCGATTTTAATGTGATCAGTGTCAACTTCGCAATCGTCAGCCACTTGTAGTACAGCATCTACGATTAAGTTTGCTAAAGGTTCACGAGCTTTTTCGGTTCCTTTACCAGTCATAGCAGTCATAGCCACTTTTACTAACATTTCACGGGAAATGTCTTCAATAGCGATTTCATCTAAGATTTCTTGTGCTTTTTCAGCAGCTTGTCTGTAACCCATAGCAATGATGGTTGGGTGAATGTCCATATCCAATAAGGTTTCGGATTTTTTGAGGAGTTCTCCAGCAATGATTACTGCAGTGGTAGTTCCGTCTCCAACTTCGTCTTCTTGGGTTTTTGCAACTTCTACAAGCATTTTTGCTGCAGGATGTTCAATATCCATTTCCTTTAAGATAGTAACTCCGTCGTTGGTTACTACAATATCTCCGAGTCCGTCCACTAACATTTTGTCCATACCTTTTGGACCTAAAGTGGTTCTTACAGTTTCTGCTAATACTTTACCTGCGAGGATGTTGGTTCTTTGGGCATCTCTACCTAACAATCTGTTAGTTCCTTCAGGTAAAATGAAAATAGGTTGACCTTGTGCCATTCTATACACCTCAATTTTTTTAAAAATAAATTTTTTTTAATAGATTAAATAAAAATAATTGAATCATATCCATTTT
>JADLKP010000009.1 GCA_016838945.1 Methanobrevibacter sp. | reverse complement strand
ATGTATCATAAAATAATCAAAAACAAACAAAAGTATGATTAAAAAAAATAACTAAAAAAAATAACAGAAAAAAAAACACTGAAAAATAAAAGAAAAAAAGAAGATTATTCTTTTTCAATTACAACAGCAGTACCATATGCCAAAACTTCCTGCATGTTTTGGGATATGCTGTCAGAATCCATTCTCATGGTGATGATTGCATTTGCACCTAATTCCTTAGCGTGTTCAATGCAACGCTTAATGGATTCATCTCTGGATTCTTCCATCATTGTAACGTATTGCTTGATTTCTCCCCCAAGCAATCCTTTTAATCCTGCACCTATATCTCCACCAATACCACGTGCACGTACGGTTAATCCGTATACAAATCCTTTTTCTTCTACAATCTTGTATCCAGGAATATGATCTGAACTTGCAATTGGGAATTCTTCTATACTTACCATGATTATTCCTCACATTATTTTTTAAAGTGAATTTTAAATTAACAGAAGTTAATTAGTATAATATAAGGTTATTAAGTATATAAACTTTATTGAATTAAGTTTAAAGAATTTAAGTTGAAATCAATGAAAAATCATTGAATAAAATAAAAATGGAAATGGATAAAAATCTTAATTGGATAAACAATTTGTACAATTATTTAAATATAATGTTAACAATAGATAATAATATTATAAACTATCTAATCTAAATTAGATAATACTATCTAAATTAGATAATACTATCTATCTAAATTCATTAGATAATTTATCATTAATTTTAAAAAATTTTTTAGATTGAATGAAAATCTTCGATTTATAAAAATGACTAATTATTAAAATTACTTAAAAACTTATTTCAAAAAATAAACGGTGAAATAATGAAGGCATTAGTAGCAGATGCAATTAACGAAAAAGGTATTGAAAACTTAAAAGAAGTTTGTGAAGTCGTAGTGAATACAAGCATCACCCCTGAAGAATTACTTGAAACCATTGGTGAATATGATGCAATTCTCATAAGAAGCAGAACCAAATTGCCTGCAGAAGTTATCGAAAAGGCAGACAATCTTAAAATCATTGCAAGGGCAGGTGTAGGTGTAGACAATGTTGATGTGAATGCAGCTACCAGAAAAGGTATTATGGTAGTAAATGCACCAGAATCCACTTCAATCACTGTTGCAGAACACACAATGGGACTCATCTTAAGCACCATCCGTAAAATAGCTATTGCTGATAAATCCACAAAAGCAGGAAAATGGGAGAAGAAAGCATTCATGGGTATGGAACTTAGAAACAAGACCCTTGGTGTAATCGGTATGGGAAGAATCGGATCCCAAGTGGTCAACAGATGCAAGGCATTTGAAATGGATGCAATTGCATACGACCCATATTTACCTCCGGAAGTGGCTAAAAACATGGGTGTGGAATTATATGAAAACATTGAAGATGTCTTGACCCGTGCAGACGTAATCACCATCCACGTTCCACTCACTCCTGAAACTGAACACTCAATTTCAACTGAACAATTCAAATTGATGAAAGACACTGCACTTATCTTTAACTGTGCACGTGGCGGAATCATTGATGAAGACGCTTTATACGAAGCATTAAGCACTGGAGAAATCCTTGGAGCAGGCCTTGACGTATACGAAGAGGAACCTGCAAAAGAAAACAAATTATTCGAATTGGACAATATCGTATGTACTCCTCACATTGCAGCATCCACCAAAGAGGCTCAAAGGGATGCGGCAATCATTGTAGCAAATGAAGTAATAACCTTATTCCAAGGAGACATGCCTAAAAATGTCATTAACATGCCTCGTATGAACAATGCAGAATTTGATGAATCCAACAATTATTTAGAGCTTTGTGAAAAATTAGGAAGTTTCATTTCACAATCAGCAAGCAGCCCAATTAAAAAATTGGAAATTACCTACAAAGGAGAAATTGCAGAACTCCAAAATAGGGAATTGTTCACAAGAACCCTCTTGCAAGGAATCCTAAACCCTATCACTGAAACTGCAGTGAATGCTGTAAACGCAACCACCGTTGCAAAAGCAAGAGGAATCAGCATTACTGAAGCTGTAAGTGATGACAGTGAAGGTTACGAAAGCTTAATCAAAGTTTCTGCAAAAACCAAAACCGGAGAAATGTCTGCTGAAGGTACTTACTTACACGAGCCTAAGATCATTAAGGTAAACGGTTACTGGGTAGATGTGAAACCTGAAGGAAACATGTTTATTGCAAGATACAAAGACATCCCTGGAAGTATCGGTGCAATAGGCACCAAATTTGGTGAACAAAACATTAACATCGGCATCATGCAAGTAGGAAGGGACTCCTCAGGGGGAGAAGCAATAATGATTCTTACTTTAGATGAGCCAGCCACTAAAGAAGCTGTTGAAGAAATCAAATTATTAGAAAACGTTTATGCAGCAACCAGCTTAATTCTTTAAGTGGGAAAACAGTTATTAAAAATATTATTAGAATTCATTTGAATTCTAATCTCTTTTTCTTTTTTTAAATTATAAAATAACAACTTTGTAGAATAACTTTTTTTAAAAATTAAAAAATAAAAATTACAAAAATAGCTTTTTTAAAATAAAAAATAATTAAAAAATAAAATAAAAATATACAAAAATAGCTTTTTTAAAATAAAAAATAATTAAAAAATAAAATAGAAATAATAAAAACAGAATAATTATTTATTCAGATTTATCATCAGAATCTTCTTCTTTTCTATTTGTAACACCTTTTATGACAGGTTTACCGTCCCTAAATTCTATGATTAAACCTAAATCAGGACTTTGACCATTAATGCGTTCTCCACCTATCCTGATCACTCTTGGATTTAAATCAATAGATCCTAAATCCTCATCAGAGACATTGTATGGATTAAAGGAAGTGTTTGAACTGGAATCCAATGATCCGCTCAAATCCTCAAATTCATGAGAATACTTGTTGGTCTTCTCATTATCATCATCAAAATATGACAAATCCTTATCCAAATCAAAGAAAGATGGACTGAGCTCTTCTCCATCCATGTCCTCAATCTCTTTTTTAATCTCTTCCAAATCATCAAACATCAAATCCTGATTGGAATCTGAATAATGACCTACCTCAAAAGTGGTTGGCATACCATAGGAGTCATAAGCTTTCATAGTTTCCAATGAGTATGGCTCACAAACAATTATATGGAATGGCCCATGCTTGGAAAATGTGATTAGGTCTGCATGAGAGGGACTTGCATTATGTCCAGGGTGAGAATGTACTGAACCCCACTTTTTCTGAGTGGGAGGAATCATCCAATCATTAAAGGTGGCGCTTGTATGTGATCTTTCACCAGGTAAAAAGAGCAATCCTGTAATGTAGAGGACATTATTCTTAACATGACCATCGAACATTGCTAAAAATTCATTGGGATATGACTTTTTAGAATAAAAGACTACAGAATCAATTACCCCTTGGTCAACACAAACCTTTTCAAACTGATTCTTTTCATTCATTTTAGAGACCAAATCTTCAAATCCCATATTACCACCTCATAGCATTAAAATAAATAGTAACTAATAATATAAAAATAATAATAAAAATAATTTTTACTAATAAGTTTTACTAAAAAGTTTTACTAAAAAGTTTTACTAATAATTTTAATAAAAGTTTAATAATAAGTTTTACTAATAAGTTTAATAATAAGTTTTACTAATAATTTTTCATATATTCATAATTTATCAAAAAAGTCTTTATTGAAAATATCCAATTCATAATCAACAAAAACCTCACTGCGTGTAGATATTGTTTTCTCTTGCTTTTTAGGATTAAATCCCTCTATTTCCCATGACCTTTTATAAATTCCAATCCCTCTCTTTTTCCAATTGTCAACATCATTGAGATTGATTCCTCTCTCAAAGAGAAGGTCATGGATGTCACTTGATTTCAATCCTTTGATTTTTTCATTTGCTTGCTTATCATCGTATTCTTTTTTCAGTGCCCAAATACCATATCCATTGATGCAATTTCTCCAACATTCATCTTGTCGCCATTTGAAGTAGCTGCATATAGATGCACCATCAATTGGAATTATTCTTGAATCGAATGATATAGGAAATACATTATTCCTATCATTATCTGATAAGTTATCCAAATTAAATTCATTAGAATAATCGTTTAATAAATAATATGTAAAGGAACTTGAGGCCAGTGAAGAGAATACAGAATTGATCTTCTCGACTCTGCCTGAAAATGGAATTTCATCCAAAAGAATACTTATTTCATCAGAGAATGTGTAAATGAACTTAGGTGAAAACTGATTGAAGATATCCAAGCACACATTTATGATAATTTTATAGAAATTCTCATCATAAGGCTTTTCAAGATTCAATCCCTTTGCCAAACTATGAAATTTACGCCCATCCAAACGTAAAATGATATTTGAGTTCTTTGGAACTTTCATTGTTGAGTAAATTTCATAATCTTTCATCAAATCACCTAATATAATTTTTATGATTAATGCTAATGATTAATGTTTATGAATAAGTTTTATGAATAACTTTTATGAATAAATTTAGAATAAATTTATGAATAACTTTTATGATTCATATCCTATTTCTTTAAAAAACATTTAATTCCTATTATGTTCCTACTGAGAAACATTCGTTGAAGCTTTTCAATAATTTAATAGCTGAAAATGCCGCTAACATACTTGTTTTTGGATTTGCGGCAAATGGATAGTTTTCAGAGCTTGTTCTGAATTCACCGAAGTCACCTTTAACTACAACTTCGTGAACATTTCTGTCAACTTTAGGGTCTACAATGATCTTTACATCAATATCCATATTGCAGGCAATGCTCAATGAAGCAGCCACATTAATGTTTACCGGGAACTTCTCTACAGCTTCGGAAGCCTTTCCTTCAAATAGGACCTCTTCCTCTTCAACTTCTCTGCCTAATGATTTAGGTGCTTTTCTTGTAGTGAGTGAAGCCTGAGTTATCTTACCGATTGATGCTGCCTTGATACCATCCAAACCTACTATTGCACCGGATGGAGCATAAACCTTTGCCTTATGTTCTTGAGCAGTCTTATGGACATTTTCTCTAAATTCCTTGTCCATCAATGCCCCTACACTCATTACCATCAAATCCACACCTTCTTCCAAAATAGGTATGGCAATGCCTTTTAAAGCCATTGGAGAAGCTGCTTCTACAATCAAATCTACTTTTTCTATCATATCTTCAAGCTTTATAACAGCTATACCATTGGCAATCTGTGCAAGGTTTTCAGCTCTTTCTATATCACGGTCATAGAAATACTTGATTTCTATTCCTTCTTCAGATATTTCATTAACTATTGTATTTGCAATAGCTCCACACCCTACTATACCTACAATCATTGGTTCATCTCCGATATAACTTTGAATATTTATATATTTATCCTTAATATTAATAAATTTTTATTAAATAAAAAACTATCTGATTATCCAAGTCTTAAATTAAAATCTAAAAAAATAATCAATCAGATAACTGATTCCTTATTAACAATGAAAATGAAAATTTGTAAACCATTTATTATAAATTGTTAATAACATTGATAATAACAGAAAAAATAGGAAAGATCACTTCATGAAAATAAAATTTAAAAAGAGAAAATAAATTAAATATGTTAATTAATCTGAAACTACATTTAGAAAAACAGGCTAATAATCAAAGGATATGGTAAAAAATCTCAAAGATTAATAACATATTTGCTTAATAAAGACCTATACTTTTGGTACAGGAGTTTCTACAGGAGCTTCTCTTGGAGCTTCCCTAATAGGCTCAGGTCTTGGGCGTACAGAGATTTCTTCGCCAGCTACTGGAGGTTTTGGTCTTTTTAAGTCTTGAGGATCAATTAACATAATGTCTCCAATAGCAGTTACTCTGTCAAACTCAATATTAAGTAAGCCTTCTTGGAAGGTCCTACCTACTTCTTCTTCAGGTACGAATTGGAATCCGCCTCTAAAGATATCTCTGAATCCTGCGCTTTTTCTTTCAGGTTCTAAAGCTTTTACTTGGAGTCTAGAGATAGTTCCGTATCTTATATTGAGAACTACGTCATGAACTTGTCCTACATACTGACCAGCTAATGTATATATGTCTAAATCGTAAAGAGTTGAAACTTCTACCATTTTTTTCACCATCTAACTCAATAAATCAATAAAAATGTTTTATGGTCAATGTTAAAAAACATTGAAATTATCCTTTAATTTTTAAAAATTTTAGCTTATAAAGAATGAATTAATAATTAAAGATATGAATTTTCAATTTTTGATTATTATAAAGAAATTCATAAGAAATTTAACAATTAAACATTAAATAAGCTTATTATATAATATATGTATATTTGCTTATATAAATACTTTATGTTTTTTAACTGAAAATTAACTAATAAAATCAGAAATTACTACGAAAATTTAAAGAAAAATTAAAAATAATAATTAAAATTTTCTAAAAATAAAAAAATAAGAAAATTTTTATATCAAACCCAAAAAATAAGAAAAATTTCATCAAAAAAATTCAAAATTTTCGAAAAAATGATAATAACATGATATTATCATCAAAAATTGCATGAAATCTGAAAAAAATGTTAATATCATTGTAATATCAAAAATAAAAATAATTAAAGTAATAATGAAATTAGAAAAATTATTAAAAAAATAGTTAAAAAAACAAATAAAATAAAAAAAAATTAAAATCCGAATAAAAAAAAAATAGAAGAAAAAGAAAAAGTTTTGATTAAACTTTTTAAAAAACTTAGAAAAGTTTTGATCAAACTTTTGCGAGCGAAGCGAGTGAAAGTTTGGGTTAGTTATCCAAAAAGTTTGTAATCATGTTTTTGGTTTCATTTAATGATTCCATAGGTATTCCATTAGGCATTTGACCTAATTCACCTTGAACATCCTTTAAAATGCTACCATTCATTCCTAAGAACATCCCTTCAGAAACAATTTCCATAAATGTAGCCGGAGGAAGCAAGGAAACCCCTACCCTATTGCCTTCCTTAACTGTCAAGTCATTGGTAACTACCTTTAAGGCTCTTTTTCCAAGGTTTACGTTACAGATCATTAAAGAATCAGCATTAGGGTGTTTGCTGACACTCATGATTTCTCCAACCTTTACATCAATTCCAACGATTGGATCATCAATAGGTCCGAATTTGAATCTTGACCTAAGACCTAAAATGGTGTCCAGGAAGAATCTTACCTTAGCGATATTCTCTTCTGTCTTTTCCCTTTCATCCTTTGGAGCACCACTCATAAATTTATGTGCCCAATCTTCACCTCCAAGGAAATCGACGATTCTAGCAGCCTTATCTTCAAGCTTTTCAACATCTTCACAATTAGCTAATGTGTCCCCCTCAAGATAACAGTAAAGCAAGGATTTTAAGTCTGGTTCCATCTTTTTAGCTTCTTCAATTGCACCTTTCTTATTCCAATTACCTCTAAAACTTCCAGTTTGTACGGTTCTTAGGAATAATTCACGAGCATGCATAGCTATCAATATTCTATAATCTTTTGCAGTGTCCCACATAATAATCACGATAGATAAAAATAAATTCAAGAAATTAAAATTAAATCATTCAGTTTTTTAATTAATAATTATTTTATTCTTCTTTAAATTAATACTTTTTTAAAAATATGATCAATTGAAAATGTCACATAATCATCCGAATCATTTGCAATTAAATGCAATCAATTTGCTTTTGCACATGTCTTCAACTGCATACTTTATTCCTTCCTTGCCTATGCCGCTTGACTTGAATCCTCCAAATGGCATGGCATCTGTTCTGAATGTAGATTCCTTGTTGATTAAGACGGAACCTGCATCTATTTCATTGGCACATCTAAGTGCACTTCGAATACTTTCAGTGAACACTCCAGCCTGAAGGCCATATTGGGTGTCATTCGCCACCTTGATTGCCTCATCGATTCCATCAACTCTGATGATTGGTGCAATCGGACCGAATGTCTCATTTGCAACAAGACCCATTTTCATATTGACATTATCCAAAATGGTAGGTTCATAGAAACAGTCCTTACGGTTTCCGCCTAAAAGAAGTTCTGCACCATCTTCAATGGCACTGTTTACTGATGCTTCAATATTGATTGCAGCGCTTTCATTGATTACAGGACCTATATCAGTCGATTCATCCATAGGGTTTCCCATCTTGAGATTGCTTGCTTCCTTAACAAAGAGATTGATGAATTCATCAGCTATCTTATTGTCAAGGACGATTCTTTTAACTCCAATGCAAACCTGACCTGAGAATAGGAATGCACCAGAAGTGGCAGCACTTACTGCCTTTTCAATATCTGCATCCTCAAGAATGAGCAAGGGGTCATTTCCTCCAAGTTCCATTGTTAGCTTTTTCATGCCTGCTCTTGATGATATGAACAATCCAGTTGCCACACTACCAGTAAATGATATCTTGTTGATTCCTGTTGACACAACCATTGCATCTCCAACTTCACTGCCATAACCTGTAACAGAGTTTATTACCCCATCCGGAAAATGATTGTTGATTATTTCAGCCAATCTTAAGGCAGCAAGAGGCGCTTCCATAGATGGCTTCATAACAACTGTGTTTTTAGCTGCAATAGCTGGAGCTATCTTATGCAAAGCCAAATTGACAGGATAATTGAATGGAGTGATTGCTCCCACAACACCAAGCGGAACCTTTTTTGTAAATGCCAAAAACCTTGCATCAGCAGGCCCTGTAGCATCTATAGGTACGGATTCGCCATAGATTCTTTTTGATTCCTCTGCTGCAAACTGCAATGTTTCTACAGACCTTTGAAGTTCCCCAATAGCTTGCTTGTATGGTTTTCCAGCTTCCATTACAATCAGTTTTGCTATGCTTTCGCTTTCCTTTTCAAGCTCTTCGCAAGCATCCAAAAGGTTGCTTGAAACTTCCTTAGAAGACAAGCCATTCAATGCTTTCTTTGCATTGTTGGCAGCTTCAATAGCATTATCGGCATCACTTCTGTAGCCAATTGGAACTGTATCCACTATTTCTCCATTGTATGGATTGATGACATCATAATGGTCTGACTTATCTATAAATTCACCATTGATCAAGAATTTCATGATATTGACTCCTGAATTTTATTTTATTAATAATCGATTTTTGAATTCATTAATTTTTTTATTTTTATTAATAATTGACTTTTTGAATTCATTAATTTTTGAATAATTATTAAACTATATGTTTTATTGGATAATAAATTTTAGTAAAAGCATATAAATAAAAATAAAAATAAAAATTAAATAAAAATAAAATCAAATTATTCAAATCGAGAAGCAATATCACTAAAGGAACTGTTTAATGAATTCATTTCATTAGAACCTATTTCAGTCCCCAAATCAGACAAATATGATTTATACATTGAAACAACCACAAGAACAATAACAATTATTCCACCAACAATCAGAATCAATTCAGCAGAACCTTGTCCATTTTCATCATTAATTAAACTCTTTAAAAGATTGAATTGACCATCTTTCATAATTGACCTCCAAACTATACCAATCCAAAGAAACCAGCCCCAAAGTTATTGATTAAATAGAATATCAAAAAAGCGGAACATGTTATTGGAATGGAATATCTAAGTCCCTTCCTTAAGTCCCCATACATTATCAATGCTATCAGGAAACCTGCCAAAATAGAATGAATAATTAAATAGATTTCTGCTGCAAGTGGTGCAATTTCACAAATGGCTCCACCTTTTCCTAATTCAATCATAAATGATGAATATACACCAACCATCCCCAGAGCAAATGGAGCCGCAAATGTAGAAGCGATTAGAAGAAACATGACTGACATCATAACACCTGCCTTACGCTCCCTTTTCAATACCAGCATAGCCCTTAAATCATCACTGACATCAATAATTACATCTGACAAGGAACCTCCACTTTTATGGGCATTCAAAATGATTTTAAAACTGCGTTCAAGATCCTTTGAATTGAGCCGCATTGCCATATTATTGAAGGATTCATCCAAACTTTTCCCCATCCGGATTTCCACAGCAACTCTTCTCAATTCACCATACAATGGCCCTTTTCCATGATTGGACATGTCAACCAATGCATTCTCCAAACCCAATCCCACCTTCAGCATTGATGACAATTGCCTTAGGAAATCTGGAATTGAACTTTCTATTTCGCTTGATCTTCTTTCTATTTTCACAAAGAGAATTAGGGCAATTGCAATTGTGGGAATGAAAATTGCTGAAACAATGGAAATTAGCAGGTTGAATGAAAAGACTATTGAAATCAATGAAAAGAGGATTATGAAGGCTAAATACAAGATTATGACTATTGAAAGCAATTGAGAAGCCAATGTAAATATTCCTGCCTTTAGCAGATACTCCTGAAAGCTAATTAAAATAGATTGGTTAAGCCTATTTTCTATTATTTCTGATAATTTAATTATTAAATCTTCAATAAACATTGATAATAGATTAGTATAAGTTATTAATAAATTTAACTTATTTATAGACCTAAATAAACAATTTAAATATAGTATTATAAAAAATAAGTAAAAATATAATGAATTTGTAAAATTAAAGTGAAATTGTAAAGTTAAAATTAAATTAAAAAATCATATTGAAAATAGATATTCATGAAAAAAAGAATGAAAAATGTTAGATGAATTCAAAAAGAATTCAAATAACACAACACTCTCAAAAAATTTTTGGACCTGTCAATAAATCCATAATGATAATATAATAAAAATAATATTTAAAAGTTTTTATTAAATGAAAAAATAGGAAAAGCCCATCAAGGAAAAAACCTAACCTAACTTTTTTCATGGTTCATCTGACAGAGACGATTATTGGACAAATATTAGAAATAATTTTATTAGAACTTCAAGAAACAATAAAATTGTTCTAAAATTTATTTCCAAAATCTCACCTCCTAAAAATTTTTTGAAAGTGTTTGATTTTTTTAGATGGTGAAACCTAAAAATAGATTTTTTTTGACTTATACTTAAAATTAACGATTTTAAAATCTTTAAATTTCAAAATAATATGAATAATATATTTAATTTAAAAAATAGCAAAAATTATATGGAATTAAAATAAATCAAGAAAAATAAAATTAAAATAAAAAATTAAAATAAGAATAAAAAAGAGAATAAAAAATTAAAAAAATAAAAATAAATTATAAAATTTGAGGCAAATTACCAATCAACTTGCCCTTTTTATCTACTAAAACCATATCCTCTATCCTTATTCCAAACTCTCCTTCAAGGTAGATTCCAGGCTCTATAGTGACAATCATATTATTCTCCAACACAGTTTGATCCCTAAGGGATACTGAAGGATTCTCATGAATGTCTAAACCTAAGCTATGGCCAGTGCTGTGAATGAAATTATCTCCATATCCATACTCAGCAATGATGTCCCTTGCCACCTTATCAACCTCACAAGCCTTCACTCCTGCTTTCACTGCATCAACAGCCTTATCATGAGCTTCAAGAACAATATTTGAGATTTCTTCCTGCCTTTCTGTGTAGATGAATGTTCTTGTTGTGTCACTGCAGTATCCTTCAAACTTGCATCCGTAATCAACTAAAACTGGAGTGTCAAGGACATGTTGCCTTGGAGTTGAATGAGGCAGGCTTGATACTGGGCCTGATGCGAATATTGTGTCAAATGATTCAACGCTTGCACCATTCTTTCTCATCAAATAACCTAATTCATAGGCACATTCCCATTCCTGCGCCCCTTTTTCCTGCTTATCACGTACATTCAATTCAATCAAGGACTTATGTGCAATATCTGTTGCCTTAATAATCTTTTCAATCTCTTCATCAGACTTTATCATTCTTTCAGTTGATATTGCATCAGATATTGTGAGATTGAAGTCATTGAACTTCTGGTAAACATTTGCAGTCAAGTCTGATTCGATAGCCAAGTTCCTAATCCCCTCTTCCTTCAAACACTCAATCATCCTATCATATGATTCGTACTTTACAATATCAATGGAAGAGGTGTTTTTTGCATTTTCCATATCCATTCCAGATACAAATATGATTGGATCTTCCTTGATTATCAGGAATGCAAAGCTGGTTGACAGATAGCCAGACAGATAATAGATATTGTTGAAATTAGCCACCAACATGGCATCCATGTCTTTTTCTTCCAATTTTTTTAAGATATTATTTATGTGAAATTTATGAACATTCTTTTCCTTAATCTGCATTTAAAGGCCTCAAACAAATTATTTATTTTCTTCTATAAATTGTTATATCATTTATTATTTAAAAATTAAACGAATAATTTAAAGTAAATTTAAAATAAGTTATAACAATTATTATAAATAATCAATTACATAATATAAATATTATAAATCTTAAAAAAATCTAAAATAATTAAAAAAATTAATTAAAAGAAATAATTAAAAATAGCTAAGGATAAAAAACATGTTTGAAGACATTCCAATAAAATTCTTTAAGGGAACTCATAGAGTGAGAGACCCTAAGGAAACAATTGAAATAAATGAAGGCAAGCTGAGAACTGCTGGAATTACCAGATTGACTGACATTACAGACCTTGATAGAGTCAAGATTCCAGTGTTTTCCGCCATTCGCCCAACTGCACAGTCAGGCAGTGTAAGCGTCTATGCAGGAAAAGGGGCAACAAGAGATCAGGCAAAGGCATCAGCAATGATGGAAGGATTTGAAAGATACTCTGCAGAAAGGCAAGACATTGATGGTGAAAGAACCTTTGTAGACACCTACAACAACATCAAAGATACCAAAAATGTTCTTGACCCTAAAGACCTTCTATTGCCAAAGAACTATGGCAATGAAAATGTGGAAAATTCAAGGCTTGAATGGATAGAAGCGGAAGACATCATAAGCGAAGAAACCATCTATGTCCCATCAAATGCAGTTTTCCACCCATATATTCCTACAAGGGACGTGAGCCCTAGTCCAATAGCTATTTTTAAAGGAAACACAAATGGTCTTGCATCTGGAAACATCATAGAGGAATCCGTTTTGCACGGCATCTTTGAAGTTGTAGAAAGGGATGCATGGAGTATTTTTGAACTTACCAAAAGAAACAAGAAGGAAATCAGTCAAGACAATATTGATAATGAAATAATCAATGAGCTTTTAGACAAATTCCATAGCCAAGGAATTGATATAAAACTTATGGACATCACAGCAGACCTTAAGATTACAACCGTAGCTGCAAGTGCTGATGATACAGTCCTTAAGGACCCTGCACTTTTAACCTTAGGTGTTGGAACCCACTTGAACCCAGAAGTTGCGGTTATCAGAGCATTGACTGAAGTTGCACAAAGCAGAGCAACCCAAATTCATGGAACCCGTGAAGACACAATAAGAGCGGATTTCATGAGAAAATCAGGCTATGAACATATGAAAAGGATGAACAGACATTACTTCCAAAGGGAAGAGGAAACAATTGACCTTTCAGACATTGAGGATAAAAGCTCACATTCCATCAAAAAGGATATTGAAACAAGCATTGAAGAGGCAGAAAAGGTTGGATTCAATCAAATACTGTACACTGACCTTACAAGAGATGAAATAGGAATCAATGTTGCAAGAGTAATCATTCCAAAGGCTGAACTGTATTCATTGGATGAAGAAAGATTAGGTAACAGGGCTTTGGAATATGATAGAAAAGCACGTAGAGGATTGGTTTAAGCCTATGAATTTAATTTTATCTGATTTAAATAATTTAATTCAATTTATCTATTAATCTAATTAATTTATTAATCTAATTAATTTATTAATCTAATTAATTTATTAATCTAATTTAATTTTATAGAGATTTTAAAATGACCAAAAAAATCATAGTTTATTTAGGATTATCCATTTTAGAGGATGAAGCAAAAACCATATTGGATGCTGACTATAGACCACCAGTCAAAAGGGGAGACATCCTAAAGGCAATCAGCGAAAAGCCAGATGTTATAGGAATTATAGATGGTGCATTCCATCACACCCCTGCGGTTGCACATAAGGAAATCATGAAAGCATTGGACAAGGGAATAACCGTAGTTGGGGGAAGCAGCATGGGTGCTTTAAGGGCATCAGAGCTTGATGACCTTGGAATGGTTGGAATCGGTTATGTCTACAAAGCATACAGATCTGGACAAATAACATCAGATGATGATGTGGCCCTTAGCTTTGATCCTGTAAGAAATGTGCCAATATCTGAAGCTCTTGTAAATGTTGACTATAAATTAGATTTGGCTGTGCATGAAGGAATAATCACAGAAGATGAAAGGGATTGCATCCACGACATTGCCAAAGAGATTTATTATCCTAAACGTTCTTACCAAAACATATTCTCCAAAGTGGAAATGGAAGATGCTAAGAAAACCAAACTAATTGATTTCATATTGAAAGAAAAGGACATCAAATATCTGGATGCAATTGAAGTCTTGGAATACATAAAAAACTTAAAATAGCCTTATTTTAAAATATAACGTTGATATAGAAAATTTTAAAAGCAATAAATAATATAACAATAGTTAATTTATTATTTTTTATATGATATGATAATTGAACTCGGGCGATTAATCAATAATTAATAATAAATTGTTAATTATTAGTAAAAGAGGCCAATTATGAATATAAATGTCAAAATCAACAAAGTTAAAGAAATATTAAAGAATAAAAAGATTGCTCTAGCTTTTTCTGCTGGAGCAGACAGCACATTACTTGCATACCTTGCAAAGGAAGCTGGTGCAGACGTACTTGCAATCACATATAACAATCAAATTTTTCCAACAGGATTTTTGGAATTTGCAAAAGGAAGAGCAGATGAAATTGGAATAAGACACGAAGTCATTGAAGGTAACTTCCTAGATGTAGAGGAGTTTGTTGAAAATAGTCCAAAAAGATGTTTACTATGCAGAAACTTAATGTATGGTGCAATTAAACAAAAGGCTAATGAAGAAGGTTATGAAATAATCATAGACGGAAACAATATAACCGACCTTACTCATGATAGGCCTGGGATACTCATGAAATATGAGTATGAAATTGAAAGCCCATTCATTGATGCTGAACTTGAAACATATGAAATTCATCAATTCCTTGAAGAAAACAATATTCCATACTCCAAGTCAACAACATGTCTTGCAACAAGAGTCAAGACAAATGAAACCGTCACAATCGATAAGGTCAATAGAATCGATTATTGTGAAGCTTTCATTAAAGAGAAAACAAACTCAGAAGTTGTAAAGCTTAGGGAAGAGGATAATGTAGCTACCATTGAAATGGAAAATCTTGAAAAGATTTTGGATAATGAAACAATAGATTCCATTTTCAATGAACTTAAATCAGCACAATACGATAAGGTCCTATTGAATCTTAAACCTATTGAAGATATTGACAATCTCATTGGAGACAATGAGCTTGAAAAAGGAGCAAATAACCTTATCTTAAGAAAAAGATTGCCGTTTGGCATAAACATTTCAGAAACTGCTGAAATAATTAAAGAAAATAAGAATGAGCATCTAAGCAATATAGAACCAAATGAGGAGATAGGCTACATTAAATTGAATATTGATGAAAAAGAGTCTAAAATATTCCGTGATGGAAAAATAAGCATTGAAAACAATAAAAATAAGGAAGATGCAAAAGAATCTTTGGTAAAGATATTGCCACTTATTAGAAGAACTGTTTAGAGTTCTTCTTATACTATTTTTTTAAATTAATTACTATTTTTCTAATTATTATTTTTTTAATAATATTTTTTAATGCTATTTTCTAATTAGTATTTACTATTAGATTTTTCTAATTAGTATTTACTATTAGTATTTACTATTAGTATTTACTAATTAGTATTTTCTAATTACTATTTTTATCTCTTTGCTGTCTTGCAAATTCCTTAAATGAAATCTTCTTTTCAGTTGGAATGTTCTTTTCAACTAATTTTTCTACTTTTGAATCACTTTCTCTCCAGTCTTCAACTTCAGATTCATTGCTGTTTAGAATATTTATCTTATCTAAAATTCCTTTTGAGTATTCTTCTTTTGACGAAAGCCCTTTTAAAGCAAGTATTTTACCGTCTAAACGTAGATTTTGGTCATCTGCCTTCACTTCCTGAAGATGAATTTCAAATCTGCTTGCCTGAGCGATTTCATCATCGGTAATGAGATTGTATTTTAAGAAGAGATTCTCATGTGGAATGACCTCATTTACAGTTCTTTTGACTGAAGATTCAAAAAGATCCACCAAGTTTTCAATAACTGGAAGGTCATTGTCCCAATAATAAGCAAGAATGACACTTAACTGGATTTCATGTTCAGAGAATTCCTCTCCCACTCTTGCTCTTATACCAATTGTTGAATCATTATCCTTTATAACTAAAATTGGTTCTTCAGACATTTTATCACAAATAATACGTATTTTAAATTAATTATAAAATTGGATATAAAACATTTAAATTTAATACTAAAACATTTATTGAAACTAGTATAAATATTTTAAAATTGAAAAATAGTAAAAATTAATATAAAAATTAAAAAATAGATAGTGAAATAAAAAAAGAATGGTTAAAAAACCATGGAAAAAGTTTTGGTCAAGGTTTTGCCGAAGGCAAAAGCTTGAACTTTAAAGTAAAGTTTTAATTAAATCACTAGCTCTGACGAGTCCGACAAGATCTCCTTCAATTCCTAAAACTGGCAATTGCTCTACATCGAGAGATCTCATTTTTTCAGCACATACAGAGACTTTGGTTTTGGTGTTTGCAGTAACTACATCCTTAACCGCAACATCCTTAAATACCTTATCAGTGAACTTGAGATGGTTTTTCTCAATGTACAATACTGAAGTGCTGTCCCAAGACCATTTGTCACCTTCAGTACCTACTGAAGAGCTGTGTTCGGTTCTTTCAGAGATGATTTCACTTTCAGCAATGAAATCGGTTTCAGTCAATATGCCTGTCATCTTATTGTTTGAGTTTAATCCTATAATGGATTTCAATCCGAAGAATTTCATTATTTCAAATGCCACATTCAATGGAGTTTCATCCCATGTTGCAGGAATGGTTTTGATCATATAATCTTCTACAGGCTCTTTGATTCCCATATCTGCAATAGCTAAGGCTACAATATCAAAAGAAGTTACGATTCCTACCAATTCATCATCATCGTTTATGACAGGAATTCTTCTAATGTTGTTTTCTACCATCTTTTCTGCAACGGTCTTTAATTCATCATCCATTTTTGCAGTGATCAAATCTCTAGTCATCAACATTGCAATTTGTTCTTCATCAGGATTTGTAATCATATCTGAACGAGTTAATATCCCAACTAATTTGTTAGTATCATTTTTAATAACAGGCACTACAGATACATCCTCTTTTTTCATGATTCTTAAAGCATCTTCACGGCTTCCTGGAACAGTTACATGAATAACATCTGTAGACACTACATCTTTTACTTTCATAAGTAACACCATTATTGATTTTTAAATAAGATTGAAATTAAATAGTATTATGATAATTCATATGTTTAAAAATTAGAAAGCTTATCTTGTTTTTCTCTTTCCCAATTATCACATACTTAAAATGTTTTTGTTAAATTTTAACAAAAAGTAATATTCTTATTAAACATTTGTTAATATATTTTTTATCATTTAAATAATTTTAGTATAAACCATAAAAAATAAGTGAAAAAATAGGAAGTTAAGGGATTATCAAAATATCTTATATTAAAAATAGAAAAAACTATAAAAAATTTTATAAAAAATGACCAATGCTAAAAAGAATTTTTAGATTAAGGTATTAAAATTCTTTTGGGCATTTTTATAGAACTTAGCCAACTCCAAACCATTTACAAATATATGGCTGACTGTTATGGACACGGTCATTTCATAGTCTTCATTGACCTTTCCCCAAGTAACCAATGGTTGAATCGCATTGCCAGAAGCCACAGCATTAGTTATTGAATCAAAATCAATCCAAGGGATGCAGGAGTAATTTGCAATATTGATCTTATCCCTTTCCATTGTATCTATGGTGAATGCCTCGTCAACACCTTCCATTACATTCAGCAAATGGTCTTCCACATAATCATGCCATTTTAGGATGTGGTTGAACCTTTGAGGATCTTCCACTCTCACTTCCTTAAAAACTGTCTGTTCCTTATTCATTATCGGGCAAACCACATCCAAGGAGCTGAATTCAATAACCTTATCATCAATGATTCTTCTCCTCATCTCAGGTATTGCATTCAATGAATTCATTAAGGCACCTAAGGACATTATAAAGAATGACAAGTTATTTTCCTTTGAATAATTCCACATGTCTTCCACATTCACTCTTGCAGACATTGCATATCTTGATGATAAAAAGTTAATGAAGGGATTGTTCTCCAAGTCAAATTCTATTTCTTTCATGTTAAAACCTAATTAAATATTTGGAATACATTGTATTTAACTTATGCTAATTGAAAAATAATCCTAAAAAACATGAAAATAATATAAATGAGAAAAATATCTGAAATAATAAAAAAAGAATAGAATAATAAATTAAAAAAAGTAAAAAGAAGTTAAAAAAAGTTAAAAAAAAGTTAAAAAAAATAAAAGTTTAGTGTACAACCAATACGCTGCATTTAGCGGATCTTACAACCTTATCTGCTACACTGCCCATCAGCAATATATCAATTCCAGACTTTCCTGAACTTCCGATGACGATAAGGTCAACATCTTCTGCTTCAGCAACTTCCAGAATGGTTTTTGCAGGAGACCCTTGAGCTATTTTTGTAGTGATCTTTACATCCATGCCTTCATCGTCTCTAAGCTTTTCCACCTTTTTAAGGTTTGCCCTAGTCTCATCTTCAAGCAACTCATTGATTTCAGCTACAGTCTCCCTTCCGGAAAGATTCATTGGAAATGAATTTTCAATAACGCTTAATGCGATTATTTCAGCATCACTGGCTGCTGCAATAGCTAAAGCATGCTTGACAGACTTGTCAGCATATCTGGAACCGTCAGTAGGTAATAAAATTTTTTTATATAATTGTTCAGCCATTTCAATCACTTAGATAAATTAATAACTTAAAATTAAATTATTAACTATATTAAGATTTATAAAACAATGATAATATAGTTTTTGGAAGAATTGAAAATTCATCACAAAAATAAACAAGCAGACATCAATCAGAATAATTAATCCCTAACTTTAAAACAAGAATCTGTGCAATTTATTTATATTTAAATTTATAAAAATTAAATCATGACTAAATTTATCGAAACAAATGGAATTAGACTTGCATATGATGAATCTGGGTGTGAAGATGGAAAAACCATTCTTCTGATTCATGGGCTTTCATCTTCCAAAGAAACCATGTTCCTTATGAGAAATGGGCTGATAGACAAATACAAAGTATATACAATCGATTGTCGCGGACATGGTGAAAGTGATAGAATTGCCAGTTACACCCTTGAAGACCTTGCAAATGATGTCGTGTCATTTACAAAAGACCTTAAGCTCAAAAACGTAACCGCCATAGGTTATTCCATGGGTTCCTTTATTGCACTTAGAGCCAGTGAAATATCAGATGTCTTTGAAAAGCTCATCCTTATCGGCACCAAGGGAGACAGCTCAAATCCAGCAATTACAAATCTTCTTAAATCTAAAGGATTATCTCTCGAAAGCGTGACAAAGGAAGAATATGGAAAAATCATGAGGGAAAACATATTTGCACCTACAACCAATATTCCTGAAGATTTAAGGACTATGAGACCACAAGGAAATGAACTTAGCACAGAAGATAGGATTGCAGAAACAAAAGCCATTGCAGACTTTGATAATCTAAAGGAAATTGATAAAGTAAAAGCTGAAACAATGGTGATATCAGCAGAATATGACAAGATAGTTCCTCCAGAAAGAGGTATTGAAGTGGCAGAGGCCCTAAACTGCAGATATGAATTGTTAAAGGATGCAGGACATATGATGATGGTGGAAAAACCTAAAGAAATAGAAAATCTGATAAAAGATTTCATAGGATAAAAATAAAAAAAATAAAAAAAATACTGAAAAAAAGATTATTTAAAAAATATCAATGATGTCATCAGCTTCAGTCCTATTGATCAAACTCAAATAGGGATTGTTTGATTTCTGATTTACCATCATAAACTCTGCATTTTGACCTTCTTCAATGTATGATTTATTGATCTTTTCACTTAATGAATCAGCTACACATACCGTTGTTGTTGCCATTTTCAATATTTCAACTGGAGCTATGTAATTCTTGGATATTCCCTTCATCATCTTTAATGTAAACTCCATTTCCCTAAATAGGTTAGGCCTATTTATCATTATATTGTCAGTTCCTATCAAAGGCTTGACGCCTGTTTTCAACACTTCAAAAAGTGGAATCATTCCAACACCCAATGCACCATTTGAACGAGGGCATATAGTGAGTGAACTCTTTGATATTGAAAGTTGGTTGATGTCATCTTCCTTTGGATTGGTCATATGGACAACCTGATTGAATCCTGCATCAAATGCTCTTTGAGGCTCTGTCTTGCTTGTTTTCTCAAGAGATGTGAATTGGTTGCTCTCGTTTTCAGCAACATGAATGGAAGAGATCTTTCCTTCCTTCTCACATTTTTCACAGATTATTTCTGCAACTGTTGTGTCAATTTCAGCAAAACCGCTTAATCCAATGCCATCAGCATGCTTTAAAAGCTTTCTGATTGCTATCTTAACCTGATGATAATTAGCGTCTTCCCCATAAAATGAGCTGTCTCGAGCAAGTATGATAGGAGTGATAGGAATGTCTTTAGCCGCTTCCTTTAGAAGCTTGACCCCTTCAAGGCCACCTTCACGATAGTCAATGAAATGACTGATTCCAAGATTGTACATATCCCACATTGACTCTCTCATGGCTTCAATGAGCTCATCATCACTTGCAGATTCCAAAGCCTTGTGCTTTATTCCATTAGGTGGCTTTACAACCTCATCCAAGCTTAATCCATCACCTTCATCTTTGATTATGGAGTCTCCAATATGGGTATGTGCATTGATGAACCTTGGGCAAAGCATTTTGCCAGATGCATCTATGATTTTTCCTTCTTGAGCATCCTTGGAGATTTCAATGATATTGTTTTCATCATCAATGACAATGTTTTCCTTAATTGGATTCAAATCAATCCCTTTTAGGATTAATCCATTTGCTATAGTCTTCATCAATAATAATTTTAGAATAAGTTTTATATATTCTTATTTAAAAAAGATTAATTAAGAAATCTTAATTTAATTAAGGATGTGAAATCATGGAAACAATCAGTGAATTTAAAGGATTGAACGGAAACATTGTGGCATTCAAGGAAGCTGTCGGAGATGTTGAGAAAGTCACTTTTCTAGGAACTCCAGGTGTCTGCACTCCTTTTGCAGCATTATTTTCATATGCAATAAGGGATAAGGAATCCCATTTCATTAGTGGAACTGACATTGATGCTTGTCACCAATTTGAGTTCAAGCCATATGGAATGCAGCTTAATGAAGAGACATCAGACTCTCATGACTCTGATGCAGTTGTCCTATTAGGCGGACTTGCCATGCCTAAAGCCAATACTGATGTTGATGATTTGAACAAAACCATTGCAGAGATCCTGAAGGATGATGGTAAAATCATTGGCGTAGGATATATGGATATGTTTACCAAAGCAGGATGGCTTGATAAGGTAGACTTTGACTGCATTGTAGATGGAACATTGACTGGAGTCACTAAAAAATAGAAGTAAAAAAGGTAAAAATTAATTAAAAAATAAAATATTTAAAAAATAATTAAAAAAAGAAAAGAAAAATGAATTATCCATATTTAATCGTTGGATAATTCTAATTTTTTATTTATATCCCTTGCTTGAAGAGTGTAATAGACATAAAATCCCGCCCAGAATACTGCAGCAAAGATGCAAGCTATTGCAATCCAAGTAATTATTGGACCGATTCCTAAACTGATTGGCATCCATTGCAAGTAAACTGCCACAGCAAACAATACGCCCATACCAATTGCCATTTGAAATATGACTTGAAGAGGGAATGGGACTTCCTCTTTTTCATAAATGAATCCGCTTAAGCTGAATGCCCATCCAACAACTATTGATCCAAAGAATGCACCAATTATTTCCGCACCATTGAATGATACATTTTCAGGACCTGCAACATAAGATCCCAATACCATTACAAGCATTACAACGAAGCATCCTACAAATGCTCCCATTGATAATCTTTCTATTAAATCCAATTTCATATAACCACCTCTAAAAATAAGCATAATCAACAAATATCATAAATCCAGAGCTTCCTTAAAACCGGACAGGTATTTTCTTGAAATGTTATCCTTCAATCCGTTCTTAAGCTCAATAAACATCATTCCCCTTAAAGAAGGAGCCACTCTTTTTATCTTTCTCAAATTGACAATGGTTGCCTTTGAGACCCTTACGAAATCAGAGTCAAGATTCTCTTCAATCTGATAAAGAGGCTTTTTAACCAAATAATCCTTATCCTCTGTATAGACCTTGGTCTGCTTTTCCTCTACCCTAATCATGAAGATGTCTTCAAAATCCAAAAGAACAATATCCTGTCCCTTCTTAACAGCCAATATTGAATTGTCACCAATTCCTTCCTCTTCGTATTCATCTTCATTTTCCAAAAGAACCATTGCCTTTTGAATATTGTCAGTCAATGCATCTGTATGGATCTCTGCATAAGGCTCTTCCAGGTCTTTTGAAACAAACAAATTCACTTTCATAAAATTACCAAACAATTTTTTTAAATAAATAATCAATTGAAATATAGTTTTTACTACCAAACAATTTTTTTAAATAATTATAATCAATTAAAATATTGTCTTTTAATAAAATAAACATTTTCAAATCAATGATTATTTTCTCATCTTTTCCATTTCCTTTTCAATCATTCTGTCTCGGTATTTTTCATCAAATTTCTCATAGAAAACAAAGATCTTAAGAAAATGGGATACTAAACCGATTCCCCAAAAAAGGGTTACCCAATAAAACCACCATTCACCACGAGAAAACAGGACATTTATAACAATGAGAACTATGTTTACAGCAATGAAACTGTATAAATGATGATAAAAGCCCATTTTTTCATCCACTCTTTTCTCTGCTCTACTATATAATTCACTTTCAGACATGAGATCACACTTAATTAAATTTGTTTTTTTTTAATTTTCTAAATGATTAATGAAATTCCATTTGTCTTTAGATAATATTAGTTAGATTATTCTTATATAAATGAATACTTACCCAGATTAATAAGATGCAAAAATTGCATGCTGAAATGCAAATAACGAAGATGAAATAAAAATGAAAAAATGCAAAATGCAAAAATTGCATGCTGAAATGCAAATAACGAAGATGAAATAAAATGAAAAAATGTTCAATGCAAAAACATGACACTAAAATGCAAAAAATGAAGATGAAAAATAGATATTATTAAATATATTCTTTTAGAGAATTTTATAAGTGATGATGAGAAAGAATTATTAGGAAAAATCAGCAAGCATTTTAAACTTCTATAAACCAAAGCTTACTGAATCGGATAGTAATAAAATGTCAAACAATGCAAATGATAAGGAAATAATAAAAGAATTAAGAACCATTGCAAAGGATAAGGGGTGCTGGATAGAAAACATAGATTATGTTGCACTTAAATTGAATGATGATTATTCTGTTGCTGTAAAGGCAAAGGCATTATGGATTCTTGGAGAAATGGGTTTGAAATATCCTGAAGAAATGGAACCATACATTCAAGATATTGCAGATTACCTTGAAGATGATGATTCCAAATTAAGGGAAAGATCAGCTAATGCAATTGGAAGAATAGGAAGGGCAGACAAAGATTTGATAACCGATCATCTGGACACATTGATGAAACTGAAAGATGATGAGTATGGAAATGTCAGACATGCATTTATCTGGGCTTGTGAAAATATGTCTGTAAATGCACCTGATTTGTTTTGCAAAAAGCTTGACATCTTTTATGAAATGATTTCAGACAAAAATGAAAAGGTTAGGATAGAAGCTCCTGAAATGTTCAGGGTGGTTGGAAAAAGAAAACCTGATTGTGTGAAACCTTACTTAGAGAGATTGGAATACATTGCAGAAAATGATGAAAACCAAACTGTCCGCATTCACAGTGCAGGTGCAATTAGAATTACCAAAAATGCATTGATAGAAATTTAAAATATCTAATTAAAAAATTATTAAAATATCTAAAAAAAATTATTTTTAACGAAATTTAAAATATCTTATTAAAAAATTATTAAAATATATGTGAAGACTGTTTTTAAAATTGTTTTTAAAAAATTTAATATATTATTAAAACATACTAATATTACTATAAAATTTAATTGTTTTT
>JADLKP010000227.1 GCA_016838945.1 Methanobrevibacter sp. | reverse complement strand
AATTAAATAAAAAATCAAAAAATAATAAAAATAGAAAAAATAGAGAAAAAGTTCCCCTATTAATTAATAAATATTTGCCGAACTTGAGGCATTGAATGCAGTGACATTTTGGCCTTCTGTAACATTTTCCTCGAAATCATAGTATGAAATCTGAGTACCGTTTTCATCAGTTAAGTCATAGCTGCTGTTTTCATACTCTGATATATTGTTAGTTACATTCATATACTGTACTTCTCCAGGAGCTGGTTCGTTGGAATCCCCAGAACCCATTATCATGGAAATACCTAAAGCCAATCCACAAATAAAAGCAATTAAAATGATTATCATCACGATTATTTGCTTAGGGCTCCTTGGTTTTTTAACATTTCCAGAACTTTTGGACCATATGGAACTTCTAGAATTTCTTGAATTCCTGGAGCCTCTGGAATTATTAGGACTTCTAGTGACTAAAACATTTTTATTTTTAGGTTTTCTAGAACCCCCAAGTTTCCTATCGCCTCTTGCCATTAATTTCACCACAAATTACAATAAAAATTATTTTTAAATCGCCAATAAATTAACTTTTTAATGCATAATGCAGATATTGAACCTACAGATTTCATCATACCCACAGATGCATACAATCGTTTAACTACAAATTTCACCTTAATGTATAGTAAGCTACAAGGATTAAAACAAGCAAAAGGCCATAAATGCCCATTCCCATTATAGAAAGTATATAAGACAGGGCAAACATTACAGCAAATGCAGTAATGATCTTTCCTTTCTTAGCAGTTACAAGCTCACATAATGTTCTTGTGAAGTCTGAAGGAATGTAATATCCATACAATCCATTAGCCAAATCGAATATGACTAGTGACAATGCACCGAATCCATGAATGCTCTCTGCAATATTTGCACGTTCACCTGCTTCTCTTCTGCTTCTTCCTATACCAATCTTGACTTTAGCACCGTTATTAAGAATAAACCATGCACAATCAAGACCTGCACGAATAGCTACATCCTTACTTGGGAATTTTGCAATCAAGTCATCTCCACCTTCACGGTAACCTTCAATATGACCTTCACAATCTTCCATAAACTCCTTTACGCTTGTCATCAATTCCACAAGCTTGTTTCTACCATGTTTGGAAATGAAATTAGTTGAGTCTACAATATCAATAAACAGGTATTGCTGGAATTCTGGAGGTTCAGATTCTGCCAATTTGAAAGGAGTATCCAATACAAGTGCATATTCACCACCTAATTTAGTGAATGCAACTCCAGGAGAGTCTCCAACCTCTTTATTGAACTTGATTGATCTTTCAATAGCTGCAGCACCGGTCATACCAGCAGCAGCCCGAACACGGATTCCGTTATCCAATCCAATGCCAACCAATCTGATTGCTACTCTGATTGCATCGTTTTTAGACATAAGCCTTGAAACGATTTCCGTTTCGCTTCTTTCGATAATTTCTCCATTTTCTCTTAAAATAATGTCAGTGAAAAGATTAATAATATAAGAAGGTTCTGAAAGCTCTACATACATGTAACGGTCACTACCCATAATGATATTACTTACAAGAGCATATTCTTCAACCTTATTCTGTGCAGGAAGTAATTCATAAAAACTATGATTCTCTGGAATATTTTCACGGCCAACATCACGAACCAAATTGGTAAAAATACTTTCAGTGGTAATATTCGCTTTATCAATCTCCATAAGCATGGTCTGAGTATAATTGAACATATCTACATACTCTGTTTCAAGTGGAGTTGTTGGAAAGTACTTAGTACCTATACTGATGATTTCATGTTTGGTAACTAAAGAAACAATTTTCCTTATAATTGCATAATCAGCCATATTTTACCTCCTTTTAATTTTTAAAATAAATAACCATTCTAATTATCAGTTTTTAATATCAATATCAATTATCAGTTTTTAATAAACGTAATAATCAGTTTAATTTTCAATATTAATTTTAGTTTTTAGTAAACGTAATAATCAGTTTAATTTTCAATAAATAACTTATCCAATTGAAAAATAATTCCTTAAGAATTTGAAATAATATCTGCTATTAATTCTCCTTCTTTTTCTTGGAATTCTTTTCTAAATAAATCTCAAATTCACCAGGCCTTTCCAAAATCATATTTGGTTTAACTGAAACAAATGGGAACTTCCAGGACCCTAATCTTCCAGCAATGGTACTTGCAATATTTCTTGAATTCTTTTTGATGAATACCTCATCATAGGTATTTGTTTGAATCTCAATATTGTATGGAGGATTGTCTTCCACCTCATCGGTCAAGACAATATTCAAGCCGAAGTAACCTGGCTTAATAAATAAATCATTACGAACTGCTATCAATGGCTTGTGAACCAATCTTAACCTGTCTGCAACTGTAACTGAAATGTTACCAGCATCCTTGACAGCAGCCTTATAATCCTTAGGATGAACAAGAACAAAAATGACATATGGAACAGAGGTCTCTACATCATCCACCATTTCCATAACCTTATCAAACATAGGCAATTTAGAAAATAGTCCTTCTATTTTAGAGGAAACATTATCCTGTTCGGATTCATCAAGCAATAATATAGCTTGTTTAGCCACATTCAATGGTGTGAATTTAGTTGTTTCCTTACCTTTATAAACTACCCAACGTTTTCTCTCAAGTTCATTTAATATTTCATCACAGATGTTCTGCAAGAGATTTTTGACCTTCTTAGGCTTTTTAGCTTTTCCCATGATCAATTCGCCATCTTGAATTGAAAATGGAATTCTTATGCTGTTGATGTCAGGGAATTCAGACATGAAATCCCTAAATTTATCATTAGACAATACTTTTGCATCCTCTTCATAAGCCAAATCAAGAATATAATGGTCTGCAATGGTTCCTACAGGAACTTCATCAATAATGCCATCATTGACTAACCTTACAAAAGTTTCCTTATCATCAATATTATGACGTAGGGAAGCATCTGCTATGATTAAAAAGTCATGATTTCCTTGTTCTAAAGCTTTTACAGCTAATGTAATATTTTTTAATTTAGCTTTTGAGCCTTCTTCTTTTTGGAAATGTGCGACATTTGCTGCATCAATAATAACTTTCAAGATATCACCCTTTAAAAGTTTAAGTTAATGATCTTTTTAAAAAATTAATTATTTCATTTATGATATATAACAATAATGATTCAAATCCCTCTCTGGATAAAAATCTATTATTCAAATTTTGACACTATAAAATTATTGGTTTATTGAAAATAATTTATAGTAATACTTTATATTATGAATATATATTAGTACTAATATATTTAAATCTTTTTAGGATTATATGGTTAAACTAAGATAAAACTTAAAAAATAGAAAAAAATCATATAAGGAACAACCTA
>JADLKP010000008.1 GCA_016838945.1 Methanobrevibacter sp. | reverse complement strand
AAAAAATAATTAATTTAATATGATATTACAAACTTAATTTATTATGTCTCTGTTATTCAGCGTTTAAATTTAATTTAATTAAGTTTAATGACTTATTTTTCAATTTTTAGAAAATCAAAATTTATTAATTTTTTAAAAAAATATCATAAGATTTATTAAAAACCTTAAACAAAATAGGATTATAAACATATTTGGGGGGAAGGCTATTTTTATTAAAGATGAAAAATTCAGAAACCTATTTGCTAATTTTATTGTAATCAAGGATGAGGAATTTGCTCAAAGGCAAGCCAAGCTATTTCACATTGATTCCATTTGGGGTGACGATGAAGACCCTGATGAAGATGAGCTATTTGAAGGAATTGAAAATTTCAAGCTTGAAGAGGAAGTGAATTCATTACTTGTTTTGCCTTATGTTGACCATCAAGCAGGACTTTCATTTCAAACAGTTGCAGTTTGCCTATTGAATGGCGACGATCTTCTAGTTTATGAAAGGGCAGATGAATTTAAATCAATGTCAAATATACGATGGGATGCAACCACAGACTTTGAATTTGAATATCTTGACAATCTTAATGTAAATGCTGATTTTGATATTGAAGAGTACAAATCCCATGCAAGGGATGTCTTTAAGCATTATAATGATGATAAGAAAATTCTGGTATTAAGGATGCTTCCTATGCTTGATGAATATAGGAATGAACAGCATCCTGATGACATTTTGGTATTCTTCTTCAAGGAGGGGCTCGCTCCAGAGGGAATGTGGGTGAGATATGAGGATTTCAATGAGGATCATGAGATTTTTGGAAGATTGTTGAATCAGCCTAATCAGGACTTCGGAGTCAATATGGAGGATACTGTCAAATTCTCCTTTGCCAAAAATCAGGATGGGTCATTGATTTGCGTATGTGATTTGGATGAAGATTTATAATTAATAATTTTTTAAAGAGGAAAAATTATGGGATTTACTGAAGATCAAAGAAAAGTGATAGAATATGGAAAAGGAACTTTATTGGTTGAAGCTGGACCGGGTTCTGGTAAAACTACAGTAATTGTTGAGAGAATCAAGCATTTGATCAATGAGGGGGTTGACCCGTCATCATTTTTAGTTATCACATTTACAAACAAGGCGGCAGATAACTTAAAGTATAAATTGCGAAAGGAGCTTTCCGATGGGGAGGAGGATTCCAAGGATATAGTATTGAAAATGCATATCTCCACCATTCATTCCTTTTGCCTTGAATATCTTAAGCTGAAAGGCATTGAAAAAACATTGGTTGATGATGACGCTTCAGAAAAGAAGACATTGCTCATCCAAAAATTCAGGAAAAGGCTTGGATTTAAGGGACCTTCCACAGTATTGGACTATCAGATTTCCTCTGTCTTGAACAAATTCGCCGAATATACCTCATTTAATGTTGACAGTGAGGAATTATATGAAAAAATATCTGGGTTAAGACCTGTCACTCAGGAATACATAGATTTTGTAAATGCCGTGGACCGTTTTCCCAAAAAGCTCATTGATGACCATGATAAGCCTCTTAAAAAGAAAAAGAAGAACAATCCTGATTCTTTTGAAGATACAATATTATACAGTTCCTCATGGTATAATGCAAGATTTCTAAAAATCATAGAGGCATATCCGGATTATCTGGAGTTATTGGATGAATATGATTATGTCGATTATGACACATTGCAGCGCAAGGCTCTTGAAGTGATGATGGGGGATACTGAAATTCCATATAAAACCATATTTATTGATGAGTTCCAGGATACAGATCCTTTGCAATTTAGGATCTTTAAGATATTACGGGAGCAATCTGACTATTTCACTGCAGTTGGGGATGTAGACCAGCACATTTATGCATTCAGAAGTTCCTTCAATGATTTCTTTGATGAGCTGATAAGATTGGAGCATCCTCATTCAATTCCTTTGAATGTCAATTTCCGTTCTACTGAAAACATAGTCCGACTAACTGAGGAATTCATAAGCCCTCAAAGAAAGGGCACTTCAGATAAGAATATGGTAAATGACCGTAGTGATTGCAACAATCCCAATTTTCTCATTGAAAATGAAAGCAGTGTTGAGGAAGCGACAAATATCTGCGAAATCATTGAATACCTGATGGAAAACGATTTAATCAATGATTTTTCTGATGTTGCTGTCCTGTACAGAACACATGGGTGTCCTACCATCTCCAATCTGGTTGAGATATTCAGCCAGAAAGGCATAGAATTTTCCATTAAGGGTCAGAGGAATCTATTCAAGAGGGATGAGGTCAATGCAATCAAGGCATTGATGTGGTATGTCTCCAGACACACTTATCTCGGATACATTCCGGCTAAAGATGAGTTGCTGGACTTGAATCTCAGTGCTTTTTGCAGCGACTACTTCAAAACAGCATTCTGCAGGTTTGACCAATCCACAATCGATTATTTGTCCGGATTGCAGGAGTCATTTAACAATGAGATTCTTCTGGCGGAAAATGAGATTAGGGCAAGAAACGGTGTTGGAAAAGTCAAGGCATCTCACAGGGTTAAGGACAATGAGAATCAGGAAACATTAGTTGAGATATTTGGCAAGGTTCAAATGCCTGTAGTTGACTTGAACATGATAGAAAACCTGAGGGATAGGGAATTCTTCAATAAATTGGAACTCATAAGGGAGGAAATCCGATCAGAAGAGCCTCCAACAATCCTGAAAGTATTCTACAAACTGATTTCATTATCTGATTTATATGATTATGAGCTTTCATACGAGGAGATTGCAAATATCGCTATCCTGACTCAGACAATATCCAATTATGAATCATTTATTTCAGACACTAATCTCAGAGGGGCATTATTCTTTTTAATGAATGTTATTGGAAGCTATGATTCCTATCAAATGGAAGGAAGCGGCGTTCAGCTTATGACAGTCCATTCAGCTAAAGGGCTGGAGTTTCCTGTAACCATCATACCTGCCCTTGAAAAGGATATCTTCCCAATGATTAATTGGGACCCTGACCGCGAAAAGGATTATATTTTCCCGAATGACACATTTTACACTCCGAATGAATGCTTGAAATATAAGACAATCATAAAGGAAGATGAAAACGGAAAATGGGGCTATGAAACCCTTTCAATTGAAGAGGAAAACAATCTGAACCTTGAGGAAGAAGATAGGATTCTTTATGTTGCAATGACAAGGGCTAAGGATTTATTGATATTGTCAACAGTGAATGAAGTTCCTGATCAGATAAAGAGAATCCAGGATTTCACTGAAGACTTTAGTTTTGAAAAATTATCTGAAGTTGAAATTGCCAGCGCTTATGAGGAGCCTGATGAGGAAAATGAACTTGAGGACGAACTTGAAAGCCTTGAAGAGCCAGTCGTTCTCAATTACTCAAAATATGCCAAATACATTTCATGTCCTTATAAATATGATTTGGATTACAATTTGGGATTTAGGCGTTTCGGTTCATCTAAAGCGGCAAATATAGGAAGCGCTTTCCATAACGTTATGGAAGAGCTTAATCTAAAGCTTATAGATGGTGAAGTGGTAGGTAAAGAGGGCTTGGCGGAAATTATTGATGAGCATTATAAGCCCATGAGAGGCATGGAAAAGGACCCTGGAGAGTATGATGAATTTAAGGATAATGTTGAGAACTATTATTATAATTATTCAGTAAACAGAGAGACTCTGGAATCTGAATTTGATTTTGAACTCTTTATAGACAATTATATTTTGAATGGGGCTATTGATTTGATATTCAGGGACTCTGATGGTGAAATTAAGATTCTGGATTATAAATATGCAGAGTTCAATGAGGATCATATCAGAGGATATATAAGACAATCCTATATTTATGCTTCAGCGCTTAAAAGAATTCCAGAATATAATGATTATGAAGTCAAAAAAGCCATCATTCATTTTGTCAAGGATGATTATCTCTATGAGGTTGAAATTGATGAGGATAAAATGGCAACTGAATTTGAAAGAATCAAGAAAGTATCTCAGAACATAAGGGATGGAATCTATAGAAAAGAGCCTGAGAAAGCAGAAGAGTGTGCGAACTGCTCTTACAGGTATTTCTGTAAACCAAAGGAGTTTGCTCAGGAGTTATATAATAATTAAATGTTTTAATTAAAGATTATTAATTCTATAATGGGGGATTCTTATGAACAAATTACATTTATCAAAATCCAAGTATTGCCAGTGTGTGCAATGCATAAAAATGTTTTGGATGAGAACATATAAGAAGTATTGTGCAGCACCTAAAGACAAAACAGCAATATTTGAAAACGGCCATAAGGTTGGAGAGCTGGCAAAAGGTCTATTTGGCGATTATGAGGATGTCCCATTTGACATAACCCTAACCCCAATGATTGAAAGAACAAATGAGCTATTGGAAAATAAGCCAAACATTATCACAGAAGCATCATTCAGCTATGACAACAATTTCTGCAGTGTAGACATACTAAAGAATGATGAAGACGGTGTGGAAATCTATGAAGTTAAAAGCTCCACTTCAGTGCATGACATTTACTTGGATGACGCTTCATATCAATATTATGTTTTATCCAATCTTGGATATAATGTAAAGAAGGTTTGCATTGTATATATTAACAGGGAATATGTTAAAGGAAAACTTCCTGTTGAAGATGAATTGGATAAGTTCTTCAAAATAGAAGACATTACGGATATAGCACTTGAAAAGCAGGATGAAATAAGAGAAAATATTGGTATGATAAACAGGTATATGGATGAGCATGGGCAGTACAATGAACCTAAAAAGGAATTGGGAATTCAATGTTTCAAGCCATACCCTTGTGATTTCTGGGATTATTGTACAAGAAACCTTCCAAAGCCAAATGTTTTTGATATAGTGGATATGAAAAAGAATCAAATGTTCAAGAGATACTATGAGGGAAAAGTCTCATTTGAAGATTTGATAAATGAAGATCTAAATCCCAAATATCATCAGCAGATTGATTTTGAATTGAATGATAAGGAGCCTGAAATAGATAAGGAAGCAATAGCTAATTTGCTGGACTCCTTAAAATATCCATTGTATTTCATTGATTATGAAACCTACAACCAGCCCATACCTGAAGTGGAAGGAACAAAGCCATATCAGCAATTGCCTTTCCAATACTCTTTGCATGTCATTGAAGAGGAAGGGGCTCCAATAGAGCATAAGGAATTCTTGGCAGAAGTTGATGATGAGGATTTCATAAGGACTTTTGCAGAAAGCATGATAAGCAATCTTCCTGAAGACGGAAGCGTGATTGTCTACAATAAGTCATTTGAATCAAGCGTAAACAGAAAAATAGCAGAGCTCTATCCTGACTTGGCAGATGAAATGGCTAGAATAAACCATAATATGGTGGATTTCATGGTTCCATTCAAGAATAGGGATTATTATATGAAGGAAATGGAAGGGTCTTATTCTATTAAGTATGTATTGCCTGCACTATACCCAGATGATCCTAAATTGAATTATGATAATTTGCCTTTGGTTCACAATGGTGGAGAAGCTTCAGAATCATTCTTAAATTGAGAAATGAAATACCAGAAGAACTTAAAGAAAGAATAAAGGAAAGTTTGCGGATATATTGTGAACTTGACACTTATGCTATGGTAAAGTTATTGGAGAAATTTAAGGAAGTTATAAATTAATAATTTATTTTATTTCTTTTTTTTATTATTTTTAATTAGCTATTTTATTAGTTTTATTTATTCTACTTTTTTTATCAATTTATTTTAATTTTAAGTTTTTTTTCGCACCCAAATTCAAATCACAAGCTATATATATATATATCGATAAATCTTTATTTGACTTATTTTTATCTATTAAATCTTGGATTGTTAATATGAAAATAAATGATATTAAATCTTATTTGGGGGGCATATTTGACATATTGGTAATTGTTGATTTAATTATCATTATCATCTCTTTAGATATTCCTGGCATTCATTTGATTGACTATGCAGGTTATGTAAGAGGTTTTGATTTGACAATCTGCGCTCTTTTGTTAATTGAATTTTTTTATGGCCTGTTCAAATCGGATAGGAAATTTGAATACAGCAAAGAGCATTTTTTAGATTTAATAGCTTCAATACCATTTGATCTCTTGCCTATTCCAACATTCCTAAATGTCACACGTTTTTTAAGATTAATACGTGTTGTAAGAGTATTTAGGGCAGTGAATATTGTAAAAAAGTATGATTTGGAAAAACTGATTAGGCGTACTAGTGTAGATAAAATCTTATTAATAATTGGTATTTTTGTTTTGATTTTCACTTTTTTACTATGGTTAAGTGGAATAAATATATTCGAAAGCTTCTATTTTGTAATAATTACTTTAACAACGGTTGGTTATGGAGATGATATTATCAGCAACAATCCTCTTGCAAAACTGATTTCCGTTTTATTGATTATTGCAGGAGTATTGGTATTCAGTACCATTACAGGGGTAATGTCTTCATACTTCACAGATAGATTACTGGAAGAAGGAATAAGTATAGATGAGAATTTACACTTCATTAATCAAAAGTTAAATTTTCATGAAAGAGAACTAGAAAAAACAAGGAAAGAATTGGCCGGAGTTAAAGAAGAATTGGCCAAATCCAATGATTACAATGAAGAATTAAAACAACAGTTATCAGAATTAAAGGATTTGATAAAAGAAAATCATTAAAAGAGGGGAGTATAATGTTCTGCACTAAATGTGGTTTTGAAGTTGATGATAATACTAATTTTTGTACAAACTGTGGGGCAAAATTAAGAAAAATTGAGGAATATGATTTGCCAAATTCTACAAACATTATCGATGAAAATAATTTGACAGATCTCACTGTAAATGACTCTGAAGATTTAAATAAAAATGAATCAGTTGTTGAAACATTTTATGAATTCCAATGCAGTTTAGACGAAGAGAGAACAAACTGGATGGGAGAAAAGATTTCTGAAAGAAGAGATGCAACTGTAAGAGTTTTTAAGGATAGGTTGATAATTTATAAAACTGGAGTTTTCATAAAAAGTGATTTAGGATCAAGGACAATCTATTTCCAAGACATCAGCAGCATAGACTTCGATAAGGCAGGAATGTTTCATATTACCAGTTCTATAAAGATTATATTGAGAGGGGGAGAATTTGTTACCTTATTGTACTGTGATGAGGAAAAGTATGATGTATTGAATGGAGAATGGGCTGAGTATAAAGAAAATTTAATGAAACCTCCGCAAACTCAATCAAATTCCGAAATGACTAATGCAGATGAATTACTTAAATATGCAGACTTATATGAACGGGGATTTTTAACCAAGGAAGAGTTTGAACAAAAGAAAAAGGAGTTATTATAAGTTTTTTTCTAATAAATTGTTGCAATATACTCAGCATATTCATCTGTTTCCATTTCAGGCTCATCAATAATTAGCTTTCCACCTTTTACACACATGAAATGACAGATTGCAATTCCCATATCTATCTTTTGAACATCCCAATCCACTCCAGATGAATATCCGGGAGTATGTGCCAAATAGAAATGATATTTATCATCATTCTTCACAATACGCCAAGGCTGTCTGTTTGCAGCTGATGGCGCCCAACGAACTGCTTCAAGCCATTCCTCTGCACTATCCAATGGTGTTTTGAAGTCACCATCAAAAAAGAGCTTGGATGATGGAATCCTTTCATCTCCTTTCACTGCATTACGTAATTGTGCATCAACCTTTGACTGTGAACTTGAAGGATATCCTATCGGAGTCACTATCATCATATATTCATCATCTCCAGTTTCAGCCACCTTTTCAAAAAGTGGTCTGTTCAATGTTCCTCCAATCCATGTGGTTCCAATTCCCAGGCTCCATGCATAAAGCACCATCTTTTCAAATGAATATCCGAATGCCTCTTCACAATGCTCCACCTTTGGCACCTTTGCAGCGATATACATATCTTCCCCTTCAATGACAGGGCTTGAAAGACCATATTTGCCCTTATCCAACGGGACAAATTTAACTGGAATTCCATATGGGTTTTCAACTGATTCCATATAGTCAAAAAGCTTTTCTATGTCCTCTTCTGCAATCTTTCTCCCATCAAAGGTTCTGACGCTTTTTCTAGTTTTTATAATTTCTATTATTTCCATAATCTTTACCTTTATATCTTTCTTTCAATCATTATCTTTTTTAATTAAGCTATCAGATAAAACTTTAACTTGATTGCTATCAAATAGGATGAGTTTGCGTTTAAGTGATACAATTCACTTAGATAAAACTTTAACTTGATGGCCATCAAATTCATCATTGTCATATCTATAACACTTTTTATATAAAACTGTTTATTTCATTAAAAAATCAGGATTGGCTCATTATAATTAATTTTCATTGATTTTCTAAAAGGAAAGTGACATGGAATATTCAAAAATAATCAATAACATTGCAGCGTAATCGAAAAGATAACTGGGTTGATGTAAAAATTTAAAAAATAGTAAAAAAATATTGATTACTTTTCAACCTTGATCAAATCCCACATGGAATCGATATTGGTTCTCATGAGCTCGACTAAATCATAATCCGGAACGGAAACCCACATTAAAAATGTTCCGTTGATGGTTGACTGAACGAATTTAGCCAAATCATCGCTGTCTTTATCGATGATTTCACCTTTTGACTGGCCTTCCACTACCATTTCCTTAATGTAATCCAAGAGCTTCAAGTTAAATGCGCAGTATCTGTCTCTCATTATTTCATACTTTTGAATTCCTTCCAGATAAAGCAAGTGGATCCTTCTGAAGTCTGAAATCTCAAACTGGCTGTAAAATGAGGTTTCATTAGTCATTTCAATATCGTAACCGCTGATTTTGATGAGCAAATAGTATAAATTTTCCTTGTAATCCCCATTAAATTGTCTGATTGCTTCCAGATTACTGTCAAAAAAGTCAAAAATGTATTTTTCCATCACAGTTACAATCAAATCTTCCTTTGTTTTGAAGTGATGATAAAAATTTCCTGTTGAAACGCCAGCTTCCCTTTTTATATCTGATGTGGAAACACCAGCAAAACCTTTTTCTAAAAATAGCTTGAATGCTGAAAACAATATTTTATCTTTTGCGGTCATTGTCATTTTTTTGCCTTGATCAGTTAAATTAAAATAAATTACACAATATTAGGTTAGTTGAAACTATCATTTATTATTTATGGATAATTAAAAAAAATATATTCTGAATTCAATTTTTTAAGGGAATTGCACTGCAGCATGCAAACAGTGCAATACATTTAAGTGAAAAATAGTTTTCCTAAAAATAAAAAAAGGAGATGATAAAAATAAATGAGATTATTCTTAACTTCTCCAACCGCAATCCGCTCTGATAACAGTACCGTTAACAATGCTTGATTCATCGGATGCAAGGAATAAAGCAACTTGTGCTATCTCTTCAGATTCTCCGAATCTTGGTGTTAAAGCCATTTGTTTGGAAATCAATTCAAATCCTTCAGGATGGCATTGTGCAGGGTCTACAGTTGCAGCCATATCTGTGTTTACCATACCTGGTGCAATGACGTTTGACCTGATGTTGTGGTTTTGGTAGAGGAATCCAGTGTTCTTTGCCAAACCGATGGCTGCATGTTTGGATGCAACATATGAAGCACCAGCAACAGTACCGGTAATTCCTCCGACAGATGCGACAGTTACAAGGGATCCTCCTCCGTTTTTATCCATTTCAGGAATTACTGCACGCATCATTTTCATTATTGCAGTCAAATTGACGTCCAGCACTTTGTTCCATAGTTCATCATCAACATCTGCCACAGGAGTCAATGGGTCAGGAACTCCTGCATTGTTGACACAAATATCGATTTTACCAAAGGTGTCTACTGTTTTTTTGACAAGTTCATCAATGTTTTCCTGCACTGACACGTCACCAACTACATAAATGGCTTTTCCTCCGTCAGCTTCTATTTCATCGACAAGCTCTTGCAATTTGTTCTCTCTTCTTGCAATGAGGGATACGCATGCTCCTTCTTGGGCGAATAATTTAGCAATTGCTCTTCCCATACCTGCTGTAGCACCAGTAACGATAGCTACTTTGTCTTTTAATCTATCCATTTTGATAACTCCTAAATATTTTTTTTACGATTTTAAACATCGTTAAAAATACTATGGAAATTTAAGTATATAAATGTACCGACTTGTCTGTCTGTTTTTTATGATTGAAATAATCTTGAGGATAAAGGACTTTTTTTAAATTCCAAACATTTATATGCCACCAAACTTCATTTAGTGTATACGTATCAACGGGGGTTAAATTATGGATTTTACAAAAGAAAATACGCTTAAATTAATGGAAGAAATAAATGGCCATATGATAGACATCAGAAATACAATTGAAAATGCATATGAATTGAACGGAGAAGATTCTGTTTATGTTTTTGATAAGGATGGCAAAATCTATTCCTACAAGGAAGTTGCTGAAAAAAGAGAATATGAATTTAATTTTCTATCAGACCATTTTTTTGAAGTTTTATCTGGTCTGGATATATTTGATTTTGATGGAATATTCATTGCCCTTGCCAAAGGAAAGATGATTCATCATGATAAGAACACTCCAAGCGATTATATCATTAAGACTGCAACTGCTGAGGAAAAGATCACTAGCAATGATGCTTATTGTGTGGCTTGGCATTATGGAATTAAAATAAGTCATAACCTTGAGGTTGAATTTGCATGTGTATTTGGAGCTCATGCCTGTGGCTATGGTGCTGTAAGGGTATTCAAGACAATCGGTGAAGACACTTGGAGCCATCATCAATGGTCTATTAATAATATTATAAATTATATGGCAGTTCCTATGGTTTATGATGAGATAGCTTTTGATGATTAAAAAAACTTTTAATTATCCAAAATCTCCATCACACATCTCCTTATAGAAGCAGTATCTGCACAGAAATCCTCTTTTTTTCTTGTAGTAATTCCTATCAATGGTATCATACAGATTATCAACCACCCCATCAACATAATCAAAGTCACCATCAACAATATCCTCTTTAGACTGTGACTTGAAGTAATCTGCACCAGCAGGACCGAAATTAGCTATTCTATACTCTCCTGCACCTGTAAAGTATATTCCTGCAGATACAACATCAAGTTCAGGATACTTTGATTCCAGCAACATCTTATACACACATAATTCCAACTTATACTTTCCTATTGCCCTAGGACTTCCAGTCTTGTAATCAAATATGATGAGTTCATTTCTATTATTTCTTATAACTATATCAACGATTCCATTCAAATCGTTGTCTTCATCCACAATGTACTCTTCAACGCTGAAGATCTCATAGCCATTTGAATGGATGTCATGGAAGAATTTCTCCAATCCACGTATATGCTCTTCCAGTTTCTCATCATATTCAAGGTTTAGGAATATGTCATCGATCTCGTTTCCTTCCATCAATTCCCCAGCTATCTCTTCGGCTATTTCATGGACTTCGATTCCGAGGAGCATGTATTTATTTGCCTCTTCGGATATCTCATCGATGTATCTGTATTTGAATTTACGTGGGCATTCGATGAATGTGTTGATTTTGGATTTGGATAAGGTCATTTTATCAGTCATTGTTCACACCATTCTTATTTATCAATAAATATTATCCTTAATGCCATTGCTATTAACTATTATTTTTTTCAATTAATATAATCCTTATCATTTTTCCACTAAATATAAATAGCATGTGATTTAAATTAATAATTGAAGTTTATTTTAAGAATAAAGCCCATAAAATCAGTTTTTTCATATATGGTAAACTATACATAAAAATATTCAAATTCAGTGCCCTTATGGCTCTTTTCAAATCAATTTAATATTATAATTGTAATATTGTTTCAATTTCATTATTAAATAATTATTTGGCTTTAATATTGCTTTTAAACTACAATTATTCCTTTAAATAATCATTAAGTTTATATATGTCCTTATTTATAAAATATAATTGGAATGGGAGGTGTTAAAAAATTTAGGAGGATTGTATGAATCAAAAGATTAAAAGAATTGACAAGCCAGATGATAAGTTCAGAAAGATAAGTCACGCTATGCTTGGAAAGACTGTGCACAAATACTTTGGACTTCCAGGCAAATTTCTTGCAACCATAGAGAATGAAATACCTGATGGGAAAAACAATGAAAAAAGGACAGATGGAGGATATAAGGTAAAATTTAATGGAAATATGATCATAAGCATAGAAGATGAAAGTTCTGGAGTTAATATGGAAACATTGGAGAAGATATACAAGTACTGCGTAAATATGGAATATGTTTTTGGTTCGCCGGTTTATTCAGTAATCACAACAATCGTCCCATTGGAAAATTGCAGGGAATCATACTCCCCCTCAGAAACGATGCTTTACCTTCCAAAAATAATATCCTTCAATGAATTTGATGGGGATGAACGTTTGGAAATTGCAAGAAACAAAGTAAGAAATGACGAGGAATGGGATGATGTTGAGGGATATGATTTGGTAAACATTCCCAAGATGTTTGATAATGGAAATGATGTTGCTTTGGAGGAGGTTTGTGAATTGTTTTCACAAATGAGGATGTCAAACAGGTTCATCAAATATGCATTGGGAAGATGTTTGCAATGCATGATAAGCAAGTATGCGAAGTCATTGGATGATGTTTTTAGATTAGAGGAGATGATTAATATGGTGTCTTTGAAAGGAGATGCAGATGCATATATTGAGGAAATACGTGAAGAAGGTAGAGTCGAAGGTAGAGTCGAAGGTAGAGTCGAAGGTAAATTGGAAGGTAAATTGGAAGGTAGATTGGAAGAGCGATTGGATTTGGCTAGAAAATTTGCTCGCAGTTTTGATATTGATGAAGTGGCTAGAATCAGTGGCTTAAGTAAAGACCAGATTCTTGATAATCTTTAGTCTGTTTGCTTTTTTAGTAATTTTAATGTGTTTCGAATGCATGATAAGCAAGTATGCGAAGTCATTGGATGATGTTTTTAGATTAGAGGAGATGATTAATATGGTGTCTTTGAAAGGAGATGCAGATGCATATATTGAGGAAATACGTGAAGAAGGTAGAGTCGAAGGTAGAGTCGAAGGTAGAGTCGAAGGTAAATTGGAAGGTAAATTGGAAGGTAGATTGGAAGAGCGATTGGATTTGGCTAGAAAGTTTGCTCGCAGTTTTGATATTGATGAAGTGGCTAGAATCAGTGGCTTAAGTAAAGATCAGATTCTCTCTGAACGTTAAGATTTGCAACAATTTTTTATAAATTTCAAAAACCTTTATAAACCCCCTATTGCAATATTACTATTTAGAGTAAAGGGAGGTATTGTTCATGAAGTGTCCATACTGCGGTGAATATGTAGCTGGAGGAGACTTGATCTGCCCACATTGCGGAGCGGACTTAAGCTCATTCTATATATAGAAAAATATGGTAGGGGGATGAAATGGATAGGAAAGACATCATAATCATTATCCTTTCACTAATAATAGTTGCACTTCTTGCATTCAATTATGTGGAGGATAACCAAGTCTTATATCAAACAGTAAACATTACAGACACTTTCTCAATGGATGTGCCATTGTCTTCAAATGTTACCAAAACTCAAATCAGCAAGCATATGCATATTGTGAATGATTCCCAAAACAATATTGAAATAACCTCATTGAATCTGGGAAATGAATCTACAATGGATTTGATAGAAGATGGATCTAAATATCTCTATACACAGGAATCATATAAGTTGGGGGCTGAACAGATCACATTGTCCAATCATACCGTATGGTACAATAGAAAAGACAACAATTACATTGCATTCTTTTCAAATGAGACAACAAACGACAATGTAATCATAGTCTGCAAGGATAATGAAACAATGGCCCGCATGATAAGCACTGTCAGTTATCACTGAAGTGCAACTTTTTTCTTTTTTATTCTTAAAGTATCTTTTACTTTTTAAAGCTAATATGAGGATTTTAATTTTTTCCTTGAATTTCACTTATTTTATATTTTTCTACTATTTTTATAATTTTATAATTTGATTAGAATATTGTATGAACTTTAAATATTAAAATAAGACTGTAATATTGGAATTAGACTAAACTAACTAATTTAAATACTAGTTTAAACAAACTAAGATTAAACAATAATTTGTTGGAGGTGTTAAGGCAGTATTTCATATTTATGATTGTATTTTCAAGAATATCTTTGACACCTATCCTCAAGGAATATTGGACATTATCAATGATGTGATTGCAGAAAATTTTCCAGAACTGATTTTGGACTTTTATCCAAAGGCATTTTGGAACACTTTTCCCCAAGAGCTTCTGAATGCATGTCCTGATGATTTAATGAAAAGTGACTTGTTCAGATTTAATTTCAAGCAGAAATTGGAGAGTGAATTTTTCACGAAAGATGGAAAAAGGTTTATCCCTGACTGTCCCTTTGACACTTTCGAGGATTTGGTAATTGGCCTTGAGTTCCAGTCATCAAGATTGGATTATAAAAGAAAAACAGTATTTTATGAATATCAAGCTAATTTGCATTTTAAACATAAGAAAGATGTACGAATGGTTGTTTTTAGCACTGTTCACAATAAGCATAAACTTTTTAGGCATAGAGTAGGTCCATGTGAGGAGTTTACTATGCTTATAATATCGTTAAAGGCTCTAAATCAAAAACAAACTTTAAATAATAGTTTATATAAAATAAAAAACAAGTTTTGCATGTCAGATAAGGAAAAGGCTTTGTTTTTGTCTAGTCTGATGATGGATTTGATGAATAAGTCTGAAGCTATAGATGTGCTTTTGAATAATTTTTACGGAATCAATGATTTGTCTGATGATGAATATGGGGATATGGTTAAGATTGTATTGATTTATGCTAATAAGTGGTGTTGTGAGGAGGTTGAAAATGGTTTTGGAGGTTCTGATATGGTTGTTTTGACTCCTGGTGCTCAAAAGCTTTATGACCGGTTGGTGAATGAAGGCATTGAGCAGGGTATTGGCATGACTGCTGTTAATATGATTAAGGAGGGATTTTCTTTGGAAGATGCTTCTAGGGTCACTGGTTTGTCTAAAGCTCAGATTGCTCGGTTATGTGAATCTAAATAATTTTTTTTAAATTTTTTTTCTATTTTTGAAATTTGATTGCTATTTTTTTATATTGATGACATTACTTTCCAAATGCTCTACTTTTTCATTTATAAGCAAGCAAATCCAACATTAATTTGCATATGGTCAACACTTTTTTTTAGGAATGGGTTAATTTATTTAGGGGGCTTAAAATGAGAAGAATAGATGAATTAACTGCAGAAATCAATGAAACAACCCTGCAACTGCAAAGCGTCAAGGATCAGATGAGCAGGCAATTCAAGGAAATATGGAAACTTCAATGCAGAAAGGATATGGGGAAGGAATATGATGAAGAGCGCTATGAAGATCTGATGTACAATCATAAGCTGCTTCAAATGAAAAGAAGACAGCTGATCACACATATAAATTACTTGAACAAAGAGTTTTTTGAAGTGTTGATATAATATTATATACTGGGAACATAAATTCAATCAAGAAAAAGTATTAATATTAATTAAATTAAAGATTTACTTAATTAAACATAATAATTTAATTTAATAATATTATTTAATTAATCATTATTTCAATTATTTTACATAAAATTCAAGGGCCATAAAATGAATGATTTTTACAAGATAGCAAATGAGATTGCAAAGATTCCTGAGGAAAACCTATCAGGGGAAGATGGATTGAATGAATTAGTCAAATTCAGGTCTTACCTTAAGGAATATTATGCTTCATATAATAATACTTACCTATCTTTTTTAGAAAAAATGGAAAATGAAACTGACTTGGAAGAGAGATACATTTTGGAGTATGACTTTAAAAAGGAAGTTCTCAGCAAAGACTATGATCTTGATGGGTTGAATTATCTTCTTGTAAATATTCTGTTCAAGTACAAATTGGCTGTTGAAGACTATAATGAATATGTGAATCTGCTTAAGGAAAAGTATGATGTGGAGCTTAAGGCCGATTGGGAAAAGATATTGTCCAAAAAGGATTTGGATTTGCTTGAAGCTTTAAGTCTGCTCAGCTTTATTCAAAGGTCCGATTATTGGGATTATGAGCATATGCCACTTTCCTATGCCATTTTTGATGGAACTGTCGACAATATCCTGAAAAGCATTGAAAGGAATGTTGATGAAGAAGATAGGAGTGTTCTATAGTATTTGCGAATGGCTGAAAAATATGGGGGGCATGATTTTTAGGAAAAATTTATAAAGTAGTTTTCTATAATGTACATTAAACTTAACTAATGGAGATTATTTGATTAGATAATTTCTATGTACATTAAACTTAACTAATGGAGATTATTTGATTAGATAATTTCTATGTACATTAAACTTAACTAATGGAAATCAACTGATTAAGCAAATTAGTTAAAAAACATTGGAGGTTTTCTATGGCGATATATAAATGTAGTGTCTGTGGGTATGTTTTTGATGAAGAAAATGAAAACAAGGCTTTCAGTGAACTTGAAAGATGTCCTGTTTGTAAGCATCCGGCTAATGTATTTAATAAGGTTGTTGAAGGGGCTGTGGATCATAAGGCTGAATCGACAAGTGAAACGGCTGAAGGTTTCAGGGATCATAAGAATGGAATTGTTCCAATCTCTAGTTTGGAATATCCTAAAGAAACCGCACGTTTTGATGATTCAATTCCTCACATGTCTGATATTCATGAAATGGCTGTAAGCGGAAATTCCATAATAGGGGCAATGGCAACTCAACTGCCTATGCCTGATTGGGATGATATGCTTATTATCGCAAATCAACTCAATCCATTCCCTTTGGATGAGCATGCAGAGGTTAAAACAAGAACAGTCATTGGTAAAAATGCCAAAAGGCCAATGGTTCTTGAAAGTCCCATTTACATTTCTCACATGTCCTTTGGAGCTTTGTCTTATGAAACTAAGATTGCTCTTGCCAAAGGAAGTGCAATGGCTAAAACTGCCATGTGCAGTGGTGAAGGAGGGATATTGGCTGATGAAATGGCTAGCAGTTATAAGTATATTTTTGAATATGTTCCGAACCATTATAGCTTAACAAAAGAGAATTTATTGAAATGTGATGCAATTGAAATTAAAATAGGTCAAGGGACCAAACCGGGCATGGGAGGACATTTGCCTGCTGAAAAAATCACTGAAGAGATAGCAGAAATCAGGGGAAAACCTATGGGTGAGGATATTATAAGCCCATCATTATATGATGAGATCAAATCTAAAGAGGAATTGAAAGACCTTATAAACTATTTGCGTGAAGAATCTGATGGAAGACCGATAGGGGTTAAAATTGCAGCAGGTAGAATTGAAGAGGATTTGGAGTTCATATGCTTTGCTGAGCCTGACTTCATTACCATTGATGGCAGAGGCGGGGCAACAGGTGCAAGTCCTAAGATCATACGTGATGCAAGTTCAGTTCCAACAGTATATGCATTATCAAGAGCAAGGAAATATTTGGATGAAAATGATATTGGCATTGATTTGGTAATTACTGGTGGCTTGAGAGTATCCTCCGATTTTGCAAAGGCCTTATCTTTAGGTGCTGATGCAATAGCTGTTGCAACAGCTGCATTGATGGCCGCAGGATGTCAGCAGTATCGCATTTGCGGCAGCGGCAATTGTCCTGTAGGTATCGCCACTCAAAATAAGGAATTAAGAAAGAGGCTTGACATTGATTTGGCTTCTAAAAGAGTATATAACTATTTGCATGTTTCACTGGAGGAAATTAAGACATTTGCAAGAATTACTGGGCATGATGATATTCATGATTTGTCCTTAGATAATTTGGCAACATTTAATAGTGAAATATCAAATTTCACTGATATTTCTCATGTTTAATTGCTTTTTTTATAATCATATTTTGATTTTAAAAAGATGTGCCATGCTTAGGAAAATCTTATAAGGGGGCAAAGATTTATAAACAAGCAATCGTATAAAATTTGTATTGAAATTATGGGGTTATGTAATGGAAGAGGAATATATGACAGTGTCTCAACTTACAGACCATATAAAGAGGCTGATTAATTCAGATTCTAAATTAAAGCAGGTCTATGTAAGGGGAGAAATATCTAATTTTAAACGCTATTCGTCTGGGCATTGCTATTTTTCTCTAAAGGATGAAGGCAGTGTGATTCCAGGGGTCATGTTTTACGGTTATGCTTCTAAGCTTAAGTTTGAGCCTGAAAATGGTATGAAAGTTTTGGTTAGAGGATATGTTGATATTTATAAGGCTCGTGGAAACTATCAGTTGTATGCCCAAAAGATAACTGAAGATGGATTGGGAGAATTGCATATTGCATTTGAGCAATTGAAGAAGGAATTGGAAAGCAAAGGTTATTTTGATGATTCTCTAAAAAAGCCAATACCTAAGTTTCCTAAGAAAGTGGGGGTTGTCACTGCTGCAACTGGAGCAGCAATTAAGGATATTGTAATAACAATCAAGAGAAGGTGGCCTTTATGTGAAATTATATTGTTCCCATCTCTTGTTCAAGGAAGTCTTGCTGCTAATAATATTGTAAAGCAGATATTTGTGGCGGACAATGAATTTGTTTTGGATACGCTCATTGTAGGTAGGGGTGGAGGAAGCATAGAGGATTTATGGGCTTTCAATGAAAGAATTGTTGCAAAGGCAATACTTGCATGTGAAACTCCTATAATCAGTGCTGTAGGGCATGAAATTGATTGGACCATTGCAGATTATGTTGCAGATAAAAGGGCTGCAACCCCAACTGCTGCTGCAGAACTTGCTGTACCTGATATTAGGGAAATAAGCTCAAAAGTAGCTGATTTGGATTCAAGGGCAAATAATGTGATGAAAAAACAGCTATTTGATAATCTGGAGAAATTTGAAAGGATTAAAAATAGGCGTTTATTCAAGAATCCCTATGTGATTTATGAAAGGAAGGCTATGGACTTGGATTTTATCCGGGAAAGATTGGTGTCTTCTTCAAAGGAAATGATCCATTCCAATGAAATGACTTTATCCAGGATAAAAAATTCCAATGTCTTCAAGAATCCTGAATCAATATTGGATAAGAAAACCATTAATTTGGGTAGATATATTGATAAGTTGGTTGTATTGGACCCTTTATTGACTATACAGAGAGGTTATGCTGTAGCAAGAACTGGTGGAAAAGTTGTATCTTATGCAAAGGATTTGAAAAAGGATGATGAAGTTGAAATAGAATTCACAGATGGAAAAGTGAATGCAAGAGTTTTATGATTTCAATAATTAGGATAGCTACTAAAAAACTGAATACAAGGTTTTATGATTTCAATAATTAGGATAGCTACTAAAAAACTGAATACAAGGTTTTATGATTTCAATAATTAGGATAGCTACTAAAAAACTGAATACAAGGTTTTATGATTTAATGATTTTAATGATTAATAGGTGATATGATGGTTGAAGAAAATGAAAAAAATTTAAGTTTTGAAGAAAGTTTGAATGAATTGGAAGAAATTGTAACAAGGTTGGAAACTGGTGAAGTTCCTTTGGATGATGCAATAGATGAATTCAAAAAGGCTATGGAATTGGTAAAGGAATGTGATGAAAAATTGAATGGCGCTAAGGAAGCTATTGCAGAAATAGTAAAAGATGACAAAGAAGTAGTCGAATTTGAAATAAACGAATAACCAAGTTTTTTTGACCTTCTGCCAAAAAACCTTGACCAAAACTCTTTTTACGAAGAGTTTTACTTAAAAATAGAATAAAGAAGATTATTCAATCTTCTTTTTTTAATTTATTTTAGCTTTTTTTAATAAACTTGAGTATACTCCAATAAATAATCAGAGTAGTTCTTATCAAGTATTCTAAGTGCAGAGGCATATTGTGGGCTTGTAGCAGATCTTTCCTCTACAAGGTTCCTTAAGCTGCCGTTTTTCATGTGTTCCCTAACTTCCCTAAGCACGAAGTCGATCGTATTCTTATTGTATGCTTCAAGCTCTTCTCTAGTCATTTCATAGAGCTCATAAGTATTCAAGTCGTAGTTTTTGGTTGGGCTCATAAGCACATCGATATAGCTGTAATACTCTCCTATGTCATCGAAGAATCCGTCCACTCCCATGTATGCGAGAAGAGGAATGAATTGCGCTTCAGCAAATGGAAAAATCAGATAGCTTGATGATTTCATGTTTTGCCTTAGGACAACAATCAAGTCAACCAAGTCTCTTGGATGAAGAAGCAATTCATCTGCATTTGCTATGATGAACCCATTGTATCCAAGCTCTTCAAGTTCCTTCAAGCATTTGATTCTCAAATCAATGTATTTGCTTCCTTGAATGACGGCTATTTCCTTGTCTTCAATCGCTTTAGCCTTTTCAATGGTTTGATTAACGCTCCATTCAGCTATTTCCATTTCAACATCATAGGCTGAGGATTCATCTTTAGCTATATTAAAATCATCCTTATTGATTAATGTTGGAGTTTCCATATCTCCAAGCTTTCCATATCTTCCAGGGCCATCATGGCTTTTTATTTCAAACTGTTTCATTTTATCCTAAATCCCTTTTTTATGATTCAATTAATTATCTATTCCTTTTATTAATTAAGATTTTTGTAGTTTCCTGTTCCAATTCATTTTCTGAAATTTCAATTGTTTAAAAAAATGTCATATTTTTGTTACTTTATTCAATTTATGGGGTTTTATTCAATCCTTGAATCTAATTGGAATCGTTGGAATTGATATAAAAAAACTAATCAATTCTTTTTATTTTATGAAACTCCCAATATCCTTTCTTCATAAGGGATATTATTAGCTATGGTTTATGCTTTCAATGAAAACTTAATTAATTTAAGTAACATACTAAACTTTTTATACCTTAACAAATATAACTATTTATACAAAAGACTGTTGATAATGCTAACTAAATTGTTGATTTGTTCAAAATATAGATTTATGAGTTCTTATGTACGGGGAGTTTTATGATAACGGACAGTAGCAAAATACCAAAACATTTAAATTATGTGTTAAATTTAACCAAGAGTTATGAATTCTATTTCAAGAAGAATATGGAGTCCCTTGATATAAACATTGGTGAGATTCTTATTTTATTGGAAATTTATGATAATGAAGGTTTGAATCAGATAGACCTCGTTAAAAAGTTTCATGTAACTGAAGCCAATATCAGCAAAACCACTAAAAACTTGTTAGTTAAAGAGTTGATCATTAAGAAAATTGATGCTGATAACAACACTAAAAAATTATTGTTCCTGACTGATAAGGGACATGATGCATGTGCTAAATTACTTAAAATATTTTCAAACTGGAATGATGAGGTTATTGGAGATATTCCTATGGAAGAATTGATTGCTTTTTCCAATACTTTAAGCAAGCTATCTGAAAATTCTCTTGAATTGATGTAATTCCGGTTTTTGACATTTGGTTAAATTATTATTCCAATCTTTTTTATTTTTATTCATTGCAGTCTTTTTTGATTTTTTATTATTTTGCTATTTTTGCTATTTTTTTATTTTATTGTTTTTAGCATTTTTTCAATAGGTCTCTATTCAATTTTAACGCTGATGTTTATGGTAAACCTAAAGATTTTAAGATGTGTCACCTTTTAGGTTACACTTTCAAAATTTTTCAAAACCTTTATATAGTATACTAATATAACTATAAGTAAGGACGTGAGGTTAGCCTATGATTGTCCTAGGTGTGTTTTTCAATGTCTGTGTTAGATACTCTTAAATCCCTCATCGGGGGGGCAAAAAAAGATATAGATAAAAATTTAACTAAAGAAGCAGAATCTGTTGAAGAAGCTGCTGATTCTATACAGACATCTTCAGAAGAGGAAATTGAAATAAAATCTGATTCTGAAACTATTTCTGAAGAAGAACCTTTAGAAGCTGAAGCTCCTGCAGAGGAAGAAATCATTGTTCCTGTGGAAGAGGAAGAAGCTCCTGAAGAGGAAGCTGAAGAAGAAGTTGAAGCTGAAGAGGCTCCTGTTGAAGAAGAAGCTGTTGAAGAAGCAGTTGAAGAGGTTCCTGAAGAGGAAGTTTCTTTAGATGAAGAGGAAGAATCAACTGATGATAAACTTTCAGAAGATGAAGAGTCTTTAGAAGTAGCTGTTGAAGAAGTTGCGGAAGAAGAAGCTTCAGAAGAAAATGAAGAGAGCGATAATATGACTTTATTAAAAGAAAATGATATATATTCAATGGATGATATTGATAAAGAATTTACTCAAAAATTCGTTGATGCTGGAATTGAAACTGTAGACCACTGTTTCCAATGCGGTACCTGTGGTGGAGGATGTCCTTCTGGTAGAAGAACTCCTTACAGAGTAAGACAAATTGTAAGAAAATGTTTATTAGGACTCAGAGAAGAAGTAGTATCTGATCCTGCATTATGGATGTGTACCACCTGTTACACCTGCCAAGAAAGATGTCCTAGAAGCGTAAAAATCGTAGACATCATCAAAATGGCACGTAACGAAGCAGCTAAAGCTGGATACATGGCAGATTCTCACAAAGCAACTGGTTCCTACGTAATTAAATTTGGTCACGGTGTACCAATCAACGACAAAACCAAAGATTTAAGAAAAGCTATTGGACTCGACGAATTACCTCCAACAGTACATTCTCACCCTGAAGCTTTAGAAGAAATCCAAAAAATCTGTACAGCATGTGAATTTGATAAATTAATCGGTTTCAACATGGAAACTGGAGAATTAGAATAAACATATTGAAGGAGTTATTATTATGGAGATTGCATATTTCTTAGGTTGTATTATGAACAACCGTTACCCTGGTATCGAAAAAGCAACCAGAATCTTATTTGATAAATTAGACATTGAATTAAAAGACATGGAAGGAGCTTCCTGTTGTCCTGCACCTGGTGTATTCGGATCCTTTGACCAAACCACCTGGGCAACTATTGCAGCACGTAACCTCGCTATTGCAGAAGAAATGGGTGCAGACATCATGACCGAATGTAACGGATGTTTCGGTTCCTTACGTGAATGTGACCACTTATTAAAAGAAAATCCTGCTAAAAAAGATGAAATTAACGCTATCTTAGCTGAAACCACTGACAAACAATACAAAGGTGAAACCAAAGTAAGACACATGGCAGAAATTTTATACAACGACGTAGGTCTTGACAAATTATCTGAAATGTTCACCAAAGACTTAGGTATTAATGTTGCAGTACACTACGGATGTCACTTCTTAAAACCTACCGCAGAAGTAGGTATTGAAGAATCTGCAGAAAACCCAACCATCTTAGATGAATTAGTCGAAATCACCGGTGCTAAATCTGTACCTTACAAAAACAAAATGATGTGCTGTGGTGCAGGTGGAGGTTTAAGAGCTAGAGATATTGACGTAACCTTAAGTTACACCAAAGAAAAACTCGATGCTATGGCTGAAGCTGGTGTAGACGCTATTGTAGAAGTTTGCCCATTCTGTCACTTACAATTCGATGTAGGTCAAACTGAAGTTAACGCAAAATACGGAACTGACTTCGCATTCCCTGTAATGCACTTAGCTCAATTATACGGATTAGCTATGGGATTAAGTGCAGAAGAATTAACTTTCGATGCACAATTAATCGATGCAGCTCCTGTATTAGAAAAATTAGCATAAGTAGAATTCACTCTACTTATCATTTTCTTTTTTTTTAAGACAATTTTTTTAGTTCGTACATTTACTAATAATTATCGTGGTTTTTTTTAATAATGTTTAGGTATAATCATTTTTTATTTTTTAAAATGAAAATTAATTGCCTATGATCTGAAATTATTAGTATGCTTATAAACTGATTTGATAAAATTGAATAATTATAATGAATAAAAATTATTAGTATAATAATAAACTATATTAATTACTATAACTAAAAATATATTCATATAATTTGTATAATATAAAATTATATAGTTTAGAAAAAATTGAACTGGTTTCACTGGTATGATTTTACTGGTTTAACTAGAAATTAGTCTTATAAAATTATAATTATTAGGAGAAATAATATGTTTATTGCAATATTAGGTGGAATATTTAGATTTAAAGACCTTCCTGAAGAATATGGTCCTTATGTTCAATTCAAGGCAGCTATTGAAGGTAGAGATGAAATTAAAGACATGGATGAAATTGCTATTTTAGACATTACTGGAACAGGTAGTCACCATGTTCTCTTTTTAGATAGGTACAACAATCTTAATGAAATCAAAAGAGAGTTAAGGGAAGCAGATGCAAAAGTCAATATTACTACCTTAAAAATATTGGAAGGACATTTATGAGCACTTTGCCTATTGAACAATCTTGGCTGGTTATTGCAAACCTTTCTTCAGAATTGCATAAGAAAGGCATTCCAATTCCAAAGGAAATCAATAAGGATTTGGGTTTGGTCAAATCTCAAATCGGATTTTATAAAAAAGACCCTAGTCATCCTGATATGATCAATGAGATGGCTAAAGCAGACATGTCTTTAAATGAAATCCAAGGAATCCTTTTGTCTCTTGCAGAAGCTTATGATAAGGAATTCTATGAAGATTGGTTAGATAAGCTTCAAAGAGCAAATAAGGGAGAAGAGATTTTTAAGATTTCAGACACTCAATCCCGATTCATTCAAAATGTTCCCCCAGGATTATCATATGCAAAAATTACTTTAAAAAATCCAATTGCTGAAGATAGGGTTCAGGAGATTGCTGAATATTATGGTCTTATAATGGAGTTTGACACAGATTCAACAATTGCATTATATGGTGATAAGCAAAATATTCAATCAGCTTTAAAGGAGATGGCTCCATTCTTCGCGGAATAAACATTTATTTTTAAATAAATATGAATTCTTTTTATATTTTTTTTTATATGTTAATTGATATATTATTTTTATTTCATTTCAA